>JAWOIA010000075.1:0-106342 GCA_046484885.1 Desulfosarcina sp.
ATTTCGCCCGATATCTTCGTTATGCTCAAAATTTTATCCTCGGAATATCAACTATATGCCTGTGGTAAAATTTTTCGCATGCCTTGATCTCGACCAAAATTCCTCGTTTCTGGATGGGCACTAGGTAGATATTATTCAACAATGCCCGAAGCGGGCAAGCGGCTTTGGCCTTCCTTTGTGAGCCGGTGGCGGATCGACAGCAATTCCTGCCGGCGATTTTCGCTGACTACCGGGTAACGCATGCTGAGCGCGCTAAAAGTGTCGAGAAGAATCTGGGAAATAATCAGCCGGGCGTTCTTCTTGTCGTCGGCGGGCACCACGTACCAGGGCGCGGTTTCTGCGCTGGTTGCGCTCAGGCACGTCTCATAGGCCTGCATGTATTTTCCCCAAAATTTGCGCTCTTCAATGTCGGCCACACTGAATTTCCAGTTTTTATCGGGCTCGTCGATGCGATCGAGAAAGCGCCTGCCTTGTTCCTCTTTTGAAAGGTGCAGGAAAATTTTGACGATCCGGGTGCCGTTACGCCAAAGATGGGCCTCCAACTCGACGATGGAACGATACCGCTCCTGCCAGAAGGCCGTCTTCTTGATCAACCCGTCCGGCAGATGTTGACCGCGCAGAATTTCCGGATGCACCCGGACGATGAGCACTTCCTCGTAGTAGGAACGATTAAAGATGCCGATCCGCCCGCGTTCCGGCAGACGGCAGGTTGTGCGCCAAAGAAAATCATGCTTCAGCTCCTCTAGGCTGGGTTCTTTGAAACTGAAAACCTGACAGCCCTGGGGGTTGACACCCGACATGACGTGCCGGATCGCACCGTCCTTTCCGGCTGAGTCCATTCCTTGAAAAATCAGCAGCAAGGCATGGCGCTTGGATGCGTATTGCAGGCGTTGCAGCGAGCTCAACGTCGCCACCTGCGCTTCAAGGAGTTTGCGGTATTCCTTTTTCGACTGGTACACCGGCGCCACGTGCGTCGCCCACTTGGCCAGGTCGACCGTCTCGCCGGCCTGCACCCGGAAATGGTTGATATCTGTTTTCATCTCAGGGCCTGTGTGGAAAGGGCTTCAGACGCCGCCCCGCATCGCTCAGTTTGCCGCTGCTCCAAGCCCGACAACGGCTCAAATCAGGTCTTCAGGAGATCGTCGATCCGTTTGTTGACCTCGGCCCAGTTCACGATATTCCAGAACGCCTCAACGAACTTGCCCCTGTCGTTCTTGTAATCAAGGTAATACGCGTGCTCCCAGACATCCAGAACCATTAAAATCCCGAACATCGGGTAGACGTTCGTGTTGTGCTTTTCGACCTGCATGATAAGGGGCCGGTTCGTCTTTTTACAGAATGTGAGCGCTGCCCACCCCGAGCCCTCAGCGCTTACCGCCGTCTGCGAAAAAACCTTTTTGAATCGGTCGAAGGAGCCGAATTCCTCGTCGATCACTTTCGCGATGGTCCTGGACGGCTTCTCGCCCCCACCCTTGCCTTGAGGGGCGAGGTTCTGCCAGAACAGCGAGTGGAGCAAATGCCCCCCGATGTGAAACGAGAGCTCCTTGAACATCGCCTTTGTGTCGAAATCGAAATTATCGGTCCTGGCCTTGTCCATCTTTTGCAGAATGGTATTCGCCCCATTCACGTAGGCGGCGTGGTGCTTGTCGTGGTGCAGCTTCAACAGGTCTTCCGATATGATCGGTGCAAGTGCGTCGTAGTCGTACGCAAGCTTCGGCAAACTATACAACTTGGGTGTGTCCATTGTTTCATCTCCTCCCTGTTCGGGTTCAAGGTTCGGCAAGGCGTTGACGCAAAAGGCACCCTCCCGAGCTGTCTCCTATGGGCAATGCATCACCGGTTATCCACGTACCTAAAGAACAAGGCCGTTTTCGACCGATCTCACGTTCTCGACGCTGCGCGCTATTTCCATGGCCCGGTCGATACTTTGCTGGGAATCAACAGTGCCGCTCAACCTCACCACACCGTTTGTGGTGGTCACGCTGATCTGGGCCACCTTGAGCAACGGGTCAGCCAGAATTTCCGCCTTGACCTTGGCGGTAATAACCGAATCGTCTACGTATTCTCCAGTTTTTTCGACCGTTTCGGCTACCGCTTGCCCGCCTGCTTCAATTTTTTGGTCTGCTTTTTCAACCGCTTGATCAACCTGTTCGCCTGCCTTTTCGGCCGTTCCCTGAGGTTGACAACCGGCCAGCCCGAGAATTAACACGGTAAAAAAGACGATGGAAACACTTCTGCATGACAGTTTCATTTTCGATCTCCTCTCGCGGTTAGGTTTTGTCGAACAAAATCAGCATCTTCACTGGATGATGCGGGTGGGTATAAGAAGGATTTCAACCCAATTTTAAAAGACTTCACCCTTATGGAGGAAAGTACTTATGGGTAACAGAAAAACAAGGTTGGATAATTATGGGGGTAATATGGGCTTAAAAAAGATATTTTTACGGAAGACAAGTCGGTTGCAGGCTGGTTTTTTGTGCCTGAGGCTTGGATTCCTTATTTTTCAAACCATTTGCTTTGAATTGACGGTGGGACATCAGACCCCATGAAACCCAAAAAGCGATCAAATGCCCTTTAGGCCCGACGGTTCTCTTCTGCCGGCTGACCGCCTTGAAAGACTGGATGGGTCCGGGTTTGGAAATGTCCTCCATTGACACAGGAATAGTGGAAGCATATATTTACCATGCTGAGAAAAAGCCCCATCACCTTAATTTGCTCTTCACAAGGTCATCCTGCATCGAACTGGAAACGCGTGTTTTCACAGAAGCATAAATCGGATTTTTCGTATGAAAATCAAGTTGTCTCTAATCGCTCTGGTGCCGCTTTTATCAATTATGATTGCACTGCCGGCTTTCAGCAACCCTTCCGACCAGGGGCACACCGCCGATACCTTAACGCCCAGTGAGCAAAAGTTCCATCACAAGGTCGTTCTCGACCAGGCCCGGCGCCTGGCGGACGCCCCCTTTGAACAGCGGCAGCCGCCAGTGAGCTCGTCGCTGCGCCAACTGACCTACGATGAGTATCGCGATATCCGCTTCAACAGCGATTGGGGCGTTTGGCGCCACGAACAAGTTCGTTTTCGAATTGATTTGTTGGCTGCGGGTTTTATTTATGAGCAGCCCGTAGCCGTTTCCATTGTTGAGAGCGGGATCGCCCGCGACATGCAAGTCAAGCCGGAGATGTTTACCGCAGGTCCCAGGGTCGAAAATTTGCCAAGCACGCCGCTGGGGCTATCCGGTTTCCGAGTACGCACACGCCTGAATTCGCCCTCGGTGTGGGACGAGTTCCTGGTTTTTCAAGGCGCATCCTATTTTCGCGCGGTGAGCCGGGGAACGATCTTCGGATTATCTGCCCGCGGACTGACGATACGAACCGCGCATCCTGCCGGGGAGGAGTTCTCGGCTTTCATCCATTTCTGGATTGAACGGCCCTCCGCCAACGCAGCGGGAATTGTAATTCACGCCCTTCTGGACAGTCCCTCAACCACAGGTGCATACCGGTTTTCGATTATTCCCGGAGCCAATACCGTGATAGATGTCGACCTCACCCTGTTTCCACGCCTACCACTCGACCATGTCGGCATCGCGCCACTCACCTCGATGTTCCTGTTCAATGCGTCCAACCGCAGCAGAATCGATGATTTCCGCGACGCGGTCCATGACTCCGACGGACTGCAGGTGGTTTCGGATAATGGCGAACAGATCTGGCGTCCTCTGGCGAATCCGACACAACTGCAGATTTCGACCTTCACCGCAAAAGCACCGCAAGCCTTCGGCTTGGTGCAACGTGCCCGCGAACCAACTGATTACCATGATTTAGAAGCGAACTATCATCAACGGCCCAGCGCCTGGGTCGAGCCCACGGGTAACTGGGGCGCCGGAGCGGTCAATCTGGTAGAAATCCCCACGGATAATGAAACCAACGACAACATCGTTGCATTCTGGAAACCGGATGAAGTGATCTCGCCGGGCAAACCCTGGCGGATAGCCTATCGCTTGCGGTGGGGTCCGGTGCCGCCGGTGTCGCCGACGGTCGGCCGGGCAATAGCGATGCGATCAGGACCGAGCCTGGATGGCAAACGCCGGCTGTTCGTGGTCGAATTTGATCACACGACCTCATTTTCCGAGGATCTGAAGATGGAAGCGACCACTTCCGCCGGCGAGTTGAGCAACCAGGTCCTGCAATACAACCCCCTCACCCGCGGCGTAAGGGCAAGCTTCGAACTGGACCCCAAAAATAACACCGTTGCCGAGTTGTTTTTGCGTCTGACTCGAGATGCGAAGGCGGTTACCGAAACATGGTTGTATCGATGGACGGCCGACTAAACCCGCAATCTGCGCAATTGCATCTTGCAGGGGGAATGCCGCCGGAGTTGCCGCAATTCATGCCGGTGCAGGACTTGGGCGAAAAACCGGACCCCGAGCATGCCGTGACCAACGACGTGTTAGTGTGGTTGGCCCGTTTGCTGGTATTCGTCGGTACGGCCACGATCGCCGGATACGGCATTTTCGAAATGCTCGCGATCGTCGGTTTCCTGGAAATGACGATCCCGCAGGGCGTAATGCTTTTCTTCTTCGCGATCACCTTCACTTGGATCGCATTCACCGCCGCTTCCACCCTTACGGGCATCCTCGTGCCACCGGCCCGTTTTGAAGCCACGAACTCGTTGGGCAACAGCCTTACCGTGCTGCTGATGCCAATCCACAACGAGAATCCCACACCGACAACCGCCGCTTTGCAGGCAATGGCTGAAGGACTCGAGGCGCACGGCGTGGCGCACAACTTTGAAATCGTGGTTATCTCCGATTCGACCAATGATGGCGCATGGATCGCCGAAACCATCGCCCTAACCCGCCTGCGCGACGCACTAGAGCGGGTAATGCCGGTCTGGTATCGCCGTCGCTGGGACAATGTGGGGAGCAAATCGGGCAACGTCGAAGATTTCGTCAAGCGCTGGGGCGGCCGTTACGACTACATGGTGGTATTGGACGCAGACAGCCTCATGATGCCGCAGACAGTGATAACGATGATCCGGAGAATGGAAGGCGACCCGCAGCTCGGTCTGCTTCAAACGGTACCGGTGCTGATCGGCCAGTGGAGCTTTTTCGCCCGGCTACAGCAATTCGCCGGGCGAGTCTACGGTAGCGCCATCGTTCGCGGCCTTGCGGCATGGTCCGGAAATGATGGGAATTTCTGGGGTCATAATGCGGTCATCCGCATATCCGCTTTTGCGCAAGGCTGCGGTCTACCGGTCTTACCCGGCCCCAAACCCTTCGGTGGACACATCATGTCCCACGATTTCGTCGAAGCAGCGCTGATGCGCCGCGCAGGCTGGAAGGTACGGATGGCACCTGACCTGGAGGGGTCCTGGGAAGAAAGCCCCCCGTCGCTCATCGAAGTCGCGAACCGCGATCGACGCTGGGCGCAAGGCAATTTGCAACACACCAAATTGATCCGAGCGTGTGGGTTGAGCTTGGTCAGCCGCGTGCATTTTAGCCTCGGCATCATGAGTTATATCGCCTCGCCCTTATGGCTGCTGACCATACTGACCGGCTTCGGTTTGACGCTGCAAGCATCTCTGACACGGTTTGATTACTTCCCCAGGGGGCTCCAATTGTTCCCCGACTGGCCGCGATTCGATTCTGAACGGATGGTCACGCTTTTCATCTTCAGCATGATTATATTGTTGGTCCCAAAGATAATGGGACTGATCCGTTCGATCATTTCCTCGAAAATGCGCCGCGGCAGTGGCGGCATCAGCAGGCTGCTGGCCAGCACTATCCTTGAAACCGTTTTTTCAGCGCTGTATGCGCCCCTCATGATGCTGATTCAAACGAACCACGTCCTTCAAATCCTCACCGGACGGGATTCCGGCTGGTCGCCACAACGGCGTTCCGTTTCCGGTGTTCCATGGCGCGAGGTGTGGCTGTACCATTGGAAACATGCGCTGTTCGGCTTCGTTGTTGCCTTCTGCGCTTTTCTTCTCTCGCCGATTCTTCTCGCCTGGTTGTCACCTGCCCTGCTGGGGCTAATGTTGGCGGTGCCGCTTTCAAAGGCAAGCAGCAGTGCCGCATTCGGCCGGTGGCTGGCACGCTATGGCATTTTACGCATCCCGGAGGAGATGCATCCACCCGATCTTGTCCGTCGTCGCGATGATATCGCCCGAACCCTCCCGCCACTGCCAACGGATGGGTTGTGGCATCTGGCGCGCAACTCGCAGTCGAGACTGACCCACCTCAGCCACAATCTGCCACCACCGGCTGGTCCACGGGGCTATCCCGACGGTTCTCGCCTGACCGCGGAAAGAAAGATAAGGGACGCGCAAACCCTTCAGGAGGCGCTACAGTGGTTGTCACCGAGTGAGCGCATGCTGGTCGCCGCCGACGCGGGTTTGCTCGAGCATCTTGCGATGCTGCCGGACGCCTAAGCTGATCGTTTTAAATATTTTACGATTCCGGTTACTTCGCTTTCTACGTGTGCTGAGTGTATGCTTTGGCGTCATCGGATGCCAGCAGCTTCATATCCTCGCCGCAACACACCAGATCACCTTCTCCGCCTTGGAGTACCCGCACTACGTTTCCACAAACCTCACATTTGTAAACCTGGTCTTTGACTGCTCCCATGAGAATGCTCCTTTGCCTTTGATTGTGAAAGTAGACTGACGATCGTCCCCTCGCTCACCCATCGTGGATAGCGGCCAGGAAAAAAAACCTCAAGCCCCCCTCGTTTGTATGAGCCAAAGAAGACCTCAAAAGTGAGTACCCGCTGCGGCTGTCGGCTTCACAAACGAAGCGGGTCCGGCGCTACGACGCATCTTTTGAACCTTTCCGGCTGACACCTACCAACCCGACCATACCGATGCCCAGCAACAGGAGTGTCGCCGGTTGGGCAAATGGGGGGTTAACGAAGGCGCCGTCGGCTGCGGGGGAAAAGGCCACCGCCAGCATACCGGTTCGGATGCCCGCATCATTGCCTGTGATCATACTGTTATAGCCGGATAGCAGCGAATAGAGAGGGGCTGTGAACACCAACAGCAGCGGCACAACCACCAACCGTAATATTATCTTTTTCATCCAACGCCCCGCTTTCCACTCCTCGCGTATGGTTGCCGCATCGTCAAAAAAAACAGGCAGATGCGCAGACCATCGGTCCCGAACCGATAATTTGCAGCTGCTTCCGGCTTGCAGCGGGTTTCCTGAAAATTACTTCCATTTCAACGCCCGATACGAATGGTCGAAAGGTCCCCGATGACTCCAAAGACACTTAACAGCCAGATGATAACCGCAATGACCACCACCACGTTCAGGATCTTCTTTATGGTATGTTGCATCGGTATGTAACTGTTGATCAGCCAAAGCACCACCCCAACCACAACCAATACAATCACTAATTGAATCAATGGCATAGATCATTTCCTCTCTTGCTTTGGCGGCTCAATCGTTCCCGGCGGTAAAGCGCCGCCGGCTATTTCTTTACGTTCAGATCATTCTTCACCGAAGCGACGCCTTGGACACTTCCGGCGATTTCGACCGCTTTAGTGACCGCATCTTGGGAATCAACGAAACCAGTCAGTTGAACAACACCCTTGTAGGTTTCCACGCTGATCTCGAATGACTTCAGGAAATCATCCGCGGCCAGCAGAGACTTTATTTTCGTGGTGATGACCGTATCGTCCACATATTCACCGACGCTTGACTGTTTGGATGTCGATGCACAGGCTGCCAGGCCGACTATCAGCAGCAGCATTACAGAATATTGAATGAACGGGTTTCTCGTTTTCATGAAGGTTCCTCCTTTGAGCTGGCTATTGATTGACGGGTCGCTGTGCGCTGAAAAGCCCTTAGACCTGAGATCCGCTTTTCAGCACGACGGCAACCACCTTTCCAGACAACCGACTGCCGAGGCCCTCAAAGCTCGGCCATCATCTTCGCCCCTGAATAACTTGCACGAGCACCACAACGATGGCGATGACCAGAAGGACGTGAATGACGCCGCCCATGGTGTACCCACTGATCAATCCCAGCAGCCACAGCACTAAGAGAATGACAAAAATTGTCCAAAGCATGGTCGCCTCCTTTCTCACTTCCCCTATGAATCAGCCCGACCCCTACTTGCCAACGACCTTTTTGACCTCGCCAACCTTTTCCTGAACTTTGCCGGTCCTGCCCTCCGCTTTGCCGTCAGACTCCAGCTCGGGATTGTTGCTCACTTTCCCGGCGACCTCCTTGACCTTACCCTTGACCTGGTGCCACTTGCCTTGCGCCTCGTCCTTCATGCTCGATTTCATGGTATTTTCTCCTTTGGTTGGATCGTTGACGGACCTGCCACCCACCGTCACCCCCCGAGACGGCTCCCTGTTGTAAATCGCTGTGGAATCAAGCGGCGGCGATGGCGGCTTTGGAAACCGTCTAAAAGCAGCGGGATGAAAAACTCACCTGACAGTAACGGTAAGAACCCATGGCCCACGCGGCAAGACGAGATTTACATGGGGTTTTTATGGGTTTTTTCCAGTTGAAAAACTGCGTCGCGGGATCGCCTCCCAGAGTGATGGCCCTCAGCGGCCCATGAAATTAGGGCGCCGGCCATGCCATGATCGGCACCGTACTGATGCTGCTCTTTGGGCTGCCCTCGATTACCCGATCGCTGTAGGAAACATAAACCAGCACATTGCGCTCGCGATCATAAAACCGCACGACCTGAAGCGTTTTGAACAGGAGGCTGCGATGTTCGTCAAAAACTTTCTCACCGTCCTTTAACTCGCCCACGATCTGAATCGGCCCGACCTGGCGACAGGCAATGCCGGCGTCGCTCGTATCCTCCGCTACGCCCATGGCACCTTTGACCCCCCCGGTCTGGGCCCGGGCGATGTGGCAGGCGACCCCTTGTACCTTGGGGTCGTCGAAACCGTCGATCACAATGGTGTCGTCGGGACCGATCCATCGAAATTTTGTACTGATCGATCCGGTCGCGCCACGTTCGGGACGACTGAGGACCCACCACCCGAACAGCACGACAACCAGAAGAATTACCGCGCCGGCAACGATCAAAACCCTTTTCATTGACATGTCACTTTTCCGGATGAACCCTTGATCTCCGCTCAAACAAAGACAGGATTGCATCCATTTGATTTTCAATGTCGCGGCGTTTTTCAGGCGTCATCGCAAGATATCGTTCCGGGCTTTGAATAAACGCACTCACAAACTCGGCAAGCTCGGGGCCAATGCCGCAGGCGGACATAAAATCGGTTTTGGACGTAGCGCGCCTTCCATCCTGATGCATAGCTTCACCATGTTCTTTCATTGAGGATAAGCCGCTGAAATCCTTAGCGGACGGAAAGATTTTGAATCGCTGCACCGATCTCTTTCAGAGTAAATGGTTTCGCGATCACCTCATCCACCGCCATGCTGTTTCTGGACAAAACCGTCTCTTTTCCAGCGCCGGTCATGATCACAACCGGCATTCGCGGGTAATATCGTTTGATGCTGTGAGCAAAGGCGACCCCATCCATGCCGGGCATCTCATAATCCGACAGAACGAGGTCGAATTTGTTTTTCAAAAAAACGCTCAGCCCGCTCTCCCCACTGTCGGCCGATGAGACATCGTAGCCCAGCCAGGACAACATTTGGGAAACAACCGACCTAAGGGAGTCATTGTCGTCGACGATCAAAATTTTTCTTGTCTCCATTTTGAAATCCTCTCCTCGGATACACCGTCAATGCAAGACCCGCCTTCGGTTGCCGCCAAAAAGCAGGAGCACGCCGCCGGCCACGATGGCCCCGACGCCCGCCCAAACCGGCACATTGACCGTCGCTTTGTCTTTAAACGACAGTTCGACCGGCCCCAACGTGGCCTCATGGGTCCCCTTGGTATAGGTAAAACCGCCATAGGCCAGTGCCAGGATGCCGGCTGCAATTAATATGATAGCCGCAATTTTGACTGTGTTCATGTCGTTTTCTCCTTTGAAACAGCACCATTGTTGTCATAACGGCTCGGGGGCAACCGGGCAGTTCTGCGCGGTTTGCCGGCGAATCAAACTCTCATTGACTTGGAATCGTGACGAAAAAGACCCAACTGCGAAAACTTGCAACCAGCTTTTGAATCCGCTTTCCGAATACTGAAAGCCGCAGCAGCGTAATATCAGGGAGGCACCCGGCATAAAACCACATGGTATCGTCAGTAACAACCTTACCATCACCCAGGCACGAAACAAGATTGGATAATTATGGAGCTAACAGGGGGGTTGACCCGATATTATGGGATGGGAGCGGGAAACGGCCGCAGCCGTTCCGGCCATTCGAGCAGTGTTCTTGATCGGCTTTACTTGCCCCGCTTTTTCCCCGGGGCATACCCCGCGATTCCGATCATGAATCGCACCAGGCCATAACTCAGCCAAATTGCCAGGCGTGACCCAGTTGATTTGGTTCTCCAGTCGCTTTCACCGACCCGCTGCGCCCCCATCGCGATGCCCTGCTCCAGGCTGTGCTTCAATTGTCTGGCAAAGCCCGCATCGTCAACAACAACATTGGCTTCAAGCGCGAGCAGCAGGCTGAAAGGGTCAAGATTGGACGACCCCACCGTCGCCCAATGTTCATCAATCACAGCCACTTTTGCGTGCATGATGCTCTTGTGGTATTCGTAAATTTCAATCCCTGCATCGAGGAATCCGCCATACAGGGCATATGAGGCATATTGCAGGAAGGGGTGATCCATTCTTCCCTGCAGCAGCAAAACCACCCGCACGCCGCGCCCGGCTGCATCCACAAGCGCATGCCGGAAATTCAATCCGGGGAAAAAATAGGCATTAGCAAGCATAATTTGGTCCTGCGCCTGTTCAATCGCTTGCAGGTAGGCATTTTCGATATCGCGTCGATGACGGATATTGTCGCGCACCAGAAACGCGGATTGCATCCGGCCCGTGGGTTCGATTGAAGGAGCCTGACGGTCATGGTCCCGGCCCCAGCCAGACCGATAGCGGGTTCTGACCACGCGCGACCACACCTGGCGGACTGACTGCAGGATTTCTTCAACCAGCGGACCTTCCACACTCACCGCGAAGTCAAAGCTCGCCGATGGTTGACCAGAGGCATCTATCTCATCGACAATATTGATACCTCCGACAAATGCGATCGTCTGGTCCACGACCACAATTTTGCGGTGCAAGCGACGCAACCTCCGGCGCCTAAGCGTCCAGGGTGATAGCTTGGGCCGGAACCTGAGCACCATTACGCCGCTGGCTTCAAGCGAATCGAGCATGGTTTTCGGAAAATGGATGGAGCCGAATCCATCGATCAGCAGGTGGGTTTTTACTCCGCGAAGGGCAGCCCGCTTGAGCCCTTCGGCAATGCGTTGTCCGGTATGATCGTTTTCGAAGATATAAGTTTCCAGATAGATTTCATGCATCGCCCGTTCCAGCGCCGCTTCGACCGCCGGGAAATACCCCTCCCCGTATTGCAACAGGGTAACCTTATTATTGGGCGTCATGCGGGTCACAGCAGCGTTTCCCTTACTCATCGGCACGTGCGGCCGCCGCCAACATCTAAACTGAGCGTTTCAAATTTGATGATGTCGTAAAAAGTCGAATTTTTCGCTTCGTGAGGGTTTCGAGACGCGATTTTGGTGGCGGCTAAATTGCAAGAACTCGTCGCACGCTCCTCAAACAGCTTGCAATTTTTAACGCCTTCCCCAAAATCGCTTCTTCCCCCGAAACCCTCAATGGCGCTCCAAATTGACTTTTTACGAGACTGTCAAATTTCACAATGACACAAATGACTTTTATAACAGACCAGTAATGTTCAGAGCCAGTTTCATTGGCTCTATACTCCTCAAATCTGCTGGCATGGGGGCAATGGGGGGTATCTGGGGTATAGATACCTCGATATTGGAAATTCTGTCAAGAAATTGATTGGTTATAAGTGGTCAACCAACCTGAATGACATCACAAACCGCTGTGTGGATCTGAAGTTGACAAAACCGAAACGCTTTGAGAGAGTTTAACAAAGGGAAGCGCTTGCATGACGGTGCGATCAACAATCGACAGTGATCATTGAGCGCATCGGGGCAGCCGTTGATAACCACTGGATTCTTTCACTGAAGAGACGAACCGCAACATGAAAGACGATTTGGACCGTGCCGATCAGCCCAGTTCGAGATCAACGATCTGCCAGCCGGAACTGCTGAACATGATCCGCCTCCTGCGCCGAAGGGCTCACGCGCATCGAGAGAAAACCGTCTACATCTATCTCAAGGATGGAGAATCCCAGGAAAGCAGACTGACCTATGGTGAACTGGAACGGAGGGCGCTCGCCATTGCGGCGCATCTCCAAGCGCACTTCCCTTCTGGAGGGCGAGTCCTTTTGCTCTACGCAATGGGGACCGAGTTTCCCACAGCCCTCTTCGGGTGCCTGTGTGCAGGCATGGTCGCCGTGCCGACCTATCCCCCCCACTCCAACCAGTTTCTGGCAAATCTCCAAGCAACGGTATCCGACGCAAAACCAGCGGCCGCGCTCACCACGGCCTCCGGCCTGGAACAGTTCAGGCGCCAGATAGATCAGTCTCCCGGGCTGATGGCTCTCAAATGGATACCAACCGACACCATTCCGGACGTTCTTGCAGATTCCTGGCAAGAACCAACCATCGGTTGCGATTCTCTCGCTGTCCTCCAATACACCTCCGGTTCGACAGGAAACCCCAAGGGCGTAATGGTCAGCCATGGAAACCTGCTTCACAATTCATCCGCCATCCACTCGATCTTTGGGCACTCACCGAGTTTCCGCGGCGTAACCTGGCTTCCCCCGTACCACGACATGGGGTTGATCGGAGGGATCCTACAGCCCGTTTACGCAGGCGCCGAAGCGATCCTGATGTCGCCGGTGCACTTTATCCAAAAACCGCTGCGCTGGCTTGAGGCCATCTCACACTACAGAGCAACGACCAGCGGCGGGCCCAATTTTGCCTACGATCTGTGTGTTCGAAAGATCACCGCGCAGCAGAAGTCTGAACTTGATCTGAGCAGTTGGGATGTCGCTTTTAACGGTGCCGAGCCGGTCAGGGGGGAGACACTTCAACGCTTTAGCGCTGCTTTCAAATCCTGCGGCTTTCGGCAAACGGCCTATCTGCCCTGTTACGGCCTAGCCGAAACAACCCTGATCGCCTCCGGATGCAGCAAACAATCCGGGCCAACATTTCTGCCGGTGGACGCGCACGCTCTGAAAGCCGGCCGCCTTGGCCTGGCGGTGCAAGAGAAAAAGCCCATCCTCAATCTGGTGGGAAATGGGGAAGCGCCGCCGGGCCATGCGATTGTTATCGCCGATCCGGAGAAACAAACGCCCTGCAAAAGCGACACGCTCGGCGAAATATGGATCGCAGGGCCAAGCGTTGCACAGGGATATTGGAATCGGCCCGAAGAATCGGAGCAGACTTTCCGGGCAAGACTCGCTGACAGGAGCGCTGGCCCCTTTCTGCGGACGGGAGACCTCGGGTTTATCCATGCCGGCCAGCTGTTTGTCACCGGACGCATCAAGGATCTTATCATCATACGGGGCCTAAACCACTATCCGCAAGACATCGAAAGAACGGTGGAGAGAAGCCATGAAGCTTTGCGGACGGGCGGCGGGGCCGCGTTTAGCGTTGACGTTGACGGTGAGGAACGTCTGGTGGTGGTACAAGAGGTTGAACGGCGTTACATCAAAAAACTGGACGCGGAGGAGGTGATCGGAGCTGTTCGCCAGCGTGTATCACAAGAGCATGGCCTCCAGGCTTATGCGGTTGAACTCATCAAGACCTCCAGCCTTCCCAAGACGACCAGTGGGAAGATCCAGCGCCGGCTTTGCCGGGATCATTTTATTCAGGGCAGCTTGAAGGTGGTTGCCGGGTGCGTGGGCCACTCCCAGGCAGTGGCTCCGGAGAGATCCATCCAGGAACCGAAAGCATGTCCACCCTGCAACTCGTGGGGGGAGGCCTCGGCTGCAGGCCGCCTGAAGGCCGCCGCGCTCACAGTCGGGGAGTTGCAATACGATGCGATGGGAAAGGAAGAAACTTCGGAGCCGATCGCTGTCATTGAGTCCTGCATCACCAAAAAGGTGGCCGATCTTCTGAAAATCCCGTTTTTAAGGGTGGATGCACACGCGCCTTTGAATACGCTGGGCATCGATTCGCTGATGGCCGTGGAGCTGAAGGCCACCATTGAAGAATACCTGGGAATCGAGATCCCCGCCGAAGCGATTTTTCTGGGGGCCGGCATTTCCGATCTGGCGCAGCATGTTCTCTGGCAAAAGCGGTCGGGAAGCGGGTTGGAAGCGAAAGATGGACCGCTGGGAAAGGTGCTGTCTCCCGGCAGCCACTCGCAAGAGCCGGCGGAAAAGGGGGGGGGCCATAGAAAGGCCCCTGAGGTGCAACCGGAGTACCTGCCGTTTGAGGACTTCCCCGAATACCGGAACCTTAAACGGATCATGCGGAGAATGAAAGCGCGCAGTATCGAAAACCCTTACTTCAGGGTCCACGGAGGGGCCACCCCCGATGGGGCCGCTGCAGAAGGCCGGGGTCTCATCACCTTCTCCAGGTACAATTACCTGGGCATGTCCGGGGATCCGGTCGTGTCTCAAGCCGCCAAAGAGGCCATTGACCGCTTCGGCACGTCCGTTTCGGCAAGCCGGCTGGTTTCAGGCGAAAGACCCCCGCATCGCGAGATCGAGCAGGAAATCGCCGACCTGATCGGAACCGAGGACAGCCTGGTCTTTGTGAGTGGGCATGCCACCAACGTGACCACGATCGGCCATCTCTTCGGCGAATCCGACCTCATCGTCCATGATGCCCTGATCCACAACAGCGTCCTTCAAGGCTGCCAACTCTCGCGGTCGACACACCTCTCATTTCCCCACAACGACTGGCAGGCCCTGGACATGGTTCTCAGTGCATCGCGTGCCCGTTTCCGACGGGTTCTGGTCGTTCTGGAAGGCCTTTACAGTATGGACGGCGATATTCCGGATCTGCCTGAATTCATCCAGATCAAAAAACGAAACAACGCCTATCTGATGGTTGACGAGGCTCATTCGATCGGGGTGTTGGGGGAGAGGGGCGGAGGGATTGGCGAGCACTTTGGCGTCAATCCCGCCGATGTGGACCTTTGGATGGGCACCTTGAGCAAGTCCTTTGCCGGTTGCGGAGGTTACATCGCCGGATCCGGAGCCCTCATCGAATACCTGAAATACACTGCGCCGGGCTTTGTCTACAGCGTGGGGATGTCTCCGCCGAATGTGGCCGCAGCGCTGGCCGCCATTCGTTTGCTCAAGAAAGAACCGCAACGGGTGACGCGCCTCCGAGAGCTATCCGGGCTGTTTCTCACCCTCGCCCGCGAAAAGGGCCTGAATACCGGAGGCAGCCGCGGCGGTTCCCCTGTCATCCCAGTGATCGTAGGGGACTCCTTGAAGGCGGTAAAACTCTCTCAAGCCCTCCTGCGACAAAGGATCGATGTCTTGCCCATGGTTTATCCGGCAGTTCCTGACAACTCCGCCCGCTTGCGTTTTTTTGTCAACTGCTCCCATACACCCGAGCAAATCCGATTTGCCCTGGATGCCGTCGCCGCGGAGCTGCAAGCCCTGCAAAAGATGGACAACGAGAAACAGCAGGCTGTTTTTTCCTCTTGGGCGCTTCTGCAGGAATCCCCTCCCATCTGATTGGCGAGATGCTGTAATGCGCTGAAAAATAACGCGGCCCACCAACGCAGCGGGCCTTTTTCATGAATTCCCCTGCCACCTGCCCTCTTCCCATCGGGTAGCCATTATGCCCAGGACGAAAACCACGGCTGCGAAACTTCCGATTATTGCGGCGTAACCCAGTGCGTTCACGTTGCTGTGGAACACCATCGATGCCCGCAACCCCTCGTTGACATAGTACAACGGCAGCATCTTGGCGAAGGTCTGCAGGAAGCGCGGCATCATCTCGAGAGGAAAGAAGCTCCCCGAGAGGAACATCATCGGAAATGCGATGGCGTTGGCAGCGGCGGCGGCGCTCTGCGCATCTTTCACAATACGGGTGAGAATCATTCCGATTCCTACGAACGTAAAAACGTCCAGAACGATGAACAGCGGGAGCCAGCCGTTGATCTGGAAGGAAACGTCAAACACGGCATAGCTCACCAACAGCATTGCAGTGGTGGATATGACGCCGAGAAAAAACTGGTACAGAATGTTCGACAGCACCCAGTCGGTGCGGGTGATGGGTGTGGTGGCCAGCTTGCTGATAATCCCCTTTTGCTTCAGCTCCGTGTTCACGTTCACGGTCCCGAAAAGGCTCGCGGTCATTACCGCCATCGCAATGACCCCGGGGATGAAAAACTCTACGAATCGATATTTCCTGTTGAGCACCGATATTTCCGTCGTCCTCACGAAGGGCGGCTTTCCGGTCAGATCCTGGTTCAGCCTGGCAAACACCAATTCCAGGATTCGCATCTTCGTATCCACCGAGTTGGAGCTGGGGTCATAGAGGTAGGTGACGGCAGCAAGCGCTGCATGGTCCCCGAATTGCGAATATTGCAGGTAGGATTGTTCAAAATTTTTGGGAATGATGAGGACCAGGTTCACCTGGTTGGTCTTGGCGTATTGCGTGGCATCAACGGCGGGGTCGACAGTGGTTATCGTGAATTTCCCGCTGCGTTCGAGCGCCTTGGCGATTTGCGCCGAGGCTTCGGTTTGGTCGAGGTCCTGAACACAAAGATCGAAATTCAACTGGTCCTGGTCCATGAAAATGGTGCCGAAGACAAGAATCAGCAGTATCGGGAATGTGGTTGTGAAGAACATGGTGGTTTTCTCGCGGTAAAAGCTCTTGATGCTCACAACGAGACTGGCACCGACGACGCGCAGGTTCATTTCGCCCCCTTTCCGCCGAAGACGCCTTCATCGAGCGCCTCGCCGGTGAGCTTCAGGAAAACCTGTTCCAGGTTGGGCTTGCGAACGTCCATGCCGGCCAACGCCACCCCGGCCGCTTGCATGGTGTTCAGTATCGTCCGGATGTCCTCTGTGCGCGCCACCTTTATCTTGACCGACTTGTGGTTGTTTAATTCCGGCTTGAAACCCATCTTCTCAATGACGTCGAAGGCTTTTTCGTCGGCGGACTGCAGTGTCAGGATCAAGTAGTCCGCGTTGTTTTCTATGAGCTGGACAGGCGTGTCCATGGCGATGATCCTGCCCCTGGAGATGATGGCGACCGTGTCTGCAAGAAGCTCGGCTTCCTCCATGTAATGGGTGGTGAGAAATATCGTCTTTCCCTTCTTCTTCAGGCCCAGAAGGGCTTCCCACACCTCGCGCCGGGCGCGCGGGTCGAGCCCCGTGGTCGGTTCGTCGAGGAACACGACCTCCGGGTCGTTCACGAGCGCAATTGCAATGCCCAGACGCTGCTTCAACCCCCCGGAGAGTTTCATGTATTGCTCTGCGGCTTTGTCCGTGAGGTTCACGAGTTCTATCAACGCGTCGATATCGGCTCGCTTGCGTCTGAACAGCCGCGAATAGAACTGCATGGTCTCCCTGACCGTTATCCGGTCGAACGAGCTGAACCCCTGGGGGAGAACGCCGATACACGAGACGATGCCGCGCTTTTGGTTCGCAGCGTCCATCCCGAGCAGGTGTATTTTCCCCGAGGTTGGCCTGCGGATCGTTTCGATCATCTCGACGGTGGTGGTCTTGCCGGCGCCATTCGGCCCCAGGAACGCGAATACTTCGCCTTTCCTGACGGTGAACGATATGTCGTTGACCGCCAGCAAATCCCCATAGCGCTTGGTCAAGTTTTCGACTTCGATGGCGTATTCACTTAGATTGCTCATCGATCGACACACTGTCTTTTAACGCCTGTCTGAAAAATGCCGCTTTGGACGCCAATCCAGTCAGGCAGTGAATGGTTAGGCAGGCCGTTGGCCCATTGGGACCCTCATCTTCACGATCGTCTCATGAACCCTGCCGACTCAACAGAGCGATGGAAAACCACCTCTTTGCCCGGGAAAACGAACGAACCCGCATGGGCCGGTCGGCCCCTGTGGGCAACCGCCCCACGGCCGCCTTTGCCAAGCGAACGGAACAATCAACCCTTCCGCCCATTGCGGCCCACGGATAGACGTGTACGTGCCGTGGCGCGACCAGGTGGAACGCGCATCCCAGGGCCTTGACAACCGCTTCCTTGACCGACCACAGCAGCGCCGCCGCCTCTCCCCAATCTCCGTCCGTCAACCGCAAGGCATGCTCAAGCTCGTGGTCGTGAAAAACCCGGTGCAAGGGGTAGCCTGCCTGGAATTCACCAGATGCCGCCAGATCGATGCCGATATCAGATTCATCCCCGCAAAGAGCGCCCCAGATGCTCCCCCCACCGGTGCTGAAGGAGATGGCCGGGCCCCGATAGTCTCCCAGCCGCAGCAGGGGCCTGCCAAGCCGGTCGCGGGCCAGGCGGATAGGGACAGCCGCACCAGCTGGTGAATGCCGGAATTTCCAGATAGGGCTTCCCATCGTTACCGCATGATCCAACAGGCAGGCGACCAGGCGAATCCTGCCTGTTGCCCCGTTTGCCCGGCGCGCTTGGGTGGACGCGTCATCAGCCGGCAGGGATGCATAAAATGCCGGCCCTGCGTGATGATCAAAATTCACGACATGCACGGCGATACCCGGGCAACGATTGGTACCGTCATTTTCATCTTTCCAGACCGGCATTGCCAAACTTTCCGGGCGTTGGGGGCTCACTGCGCGACCCAGTGCATTCGCATATCGGAAATCTGCACGATGATGCGGCCGTGATCGTCCAAACCTCTGGCATGCCAGGTGAAGCCCTGCTTGTCTTGCGCCTGCAGGCGGGCCTCCAGGATGACCGGTTCACCGTCCCGGCAGTTTCGGTAAAAGCGCATCTCACCGACCTGCATGGGAATCATGGATCGTTGCTCCGGTATCTTCATCGCCACGCAATAAAAGCCGGTCAACTGCAAAAGCGCCTCGAAAAGGTAGGGGGAGTATTGGTAGGCTGGCTGGCGCAGATTTGCGAAATCATCTGTCTGGCGGCAGGTGGTCCGCCCCCGGACAACGCCCGGA
Source organism: Desulfosarcina sp. (assembly GCA_046484885.1). Classification (GTDB taxonomy): domain Bacteria; phylum Desulfobacterota; class Desulfobacteria; order Desulfobacterales; family Desulfosarcinaceae; genus Desulfosarcina. The sequence goes on from JAWOIA010000075.1 coordinate 19,059, forward strand.
CCCGCACCTTCAAGGAACTCCAGCACACGATATCTACCCTCGAGCCCGCTGTGCTTCTTGTACCATTGGCGCATCGATTGAGAATCCATGGGGTGCGTCTGCAGTTCGTCCGGTCGAATGGCACCGTCCAGGAAGCCATCCCCTGGGGCGCCCTTCCCGCCGTCAAGAACAACCTGACCCGTGCAGTGGAGCATGAAACGATCGGTCAATCTTCCGCTGGGCGAGATCTCCTGGGTCGCCAGAGAGAGCTCGCACAATAACTCCGAAAAGCCGTTGCCGACCCGACGGCAGGAGATTCTACAAACCCGTGGAACATCTGGAGGACATTGGATCATCTCCAGGAAGCGCACCCGACGGACGCCTCGCACCTGCAAATATGGATACAGGATCCGGGCGGCTTCCATGAACGTCTCCACAAGCATGGTGGCTGAGACCAGGGGATGCTTGACGAACGTCAGGGGTCTGTGATCCTCGATCCAAAGGTCCTTTGCCGGGGAGAAGGACCGGGAAGCCTCCATCTGTTCTCGACGGATGTCCAGGCTGGACACCCGCTCGATCATGGGAAAGTCCTCGGGGCTGAAGGCCGCAAAGCCCCCCTCACAATTTCCATGTGGCGAAGGACGAGGCCCGTCATCGAGCGTGGCCGTCTTCACGGACGGCAGCTTCCTCATAAACAGTACCCAATCGTCGTCGTCCGAAGATACGAAGAGCTCCCGGCAGAAAAGCCCTGTCAGCTCATTGACATGGATATAAGCCGCGCCCATCCGACGCATCAGTTCCCGGATATCCGGATTCTCGGCCATGCCCGCCCCCTCGACCGGAGGCAGCATCAAGGCCTTGAACCGGATGGCGGCATGTTTCATCCGCAGGCCCCTGATCAAACCGGACATCATCCGGTTGGCCGCCGCGTAATTGGCTTGGCCAAGATTCCCCTGGATTGAAGCCACCGAAGAAAGGCCCACGAAAAACCGCAAACCGCCGGCCTTCTCGGCAGCCTGGAACAGATTCCACGCCCCGAGGAATTTAATGTCCGTTACCCTGGAAAAATCATCCGGATTCATTTGGCTGATCAACCCGTCCCTGAGAACTCCCGCACCGTGGATGATCCCCCGGATCTTGCCCCAGTGGTTTGCCACCGCGTCAAAAACGGCGCCAACCGCCTCGGGGTCGGCGACATCACAGGCATGGTAGGAGGCCTCGACTCCTGAGGCGTGCAAATCCGCCAGGGTCCGGGTAATTTCCGAGGCTCTGTCCCCGGCCGCGCCAAATTCCGAAGGCGGGTTCGTGGAGGGCGCTTTTTCGGTGTTCAGGCCTGGATGGAGAACGGTCCTGCCCAGCAAGACCAGTCGGGGCTTGAAGGGCGCCAGGCTGCGCGCCAAGTGGGCGCTGATCCCGGTTGCGCCCCCGGACATGACGACGACGTCTCCCGGGCTGAAATCCAGCGTCGACAGGTCCCTGAAGCGCAACGGGGCGACGTGTCCCTGCGAAGTGAACACGCTCCCATCGCGATGGGCCATCTCCACCATCGGGTACCCCCGGTCCAGAGCGTCGCGTAAAGCACTGCGAATATCGGTGTCAGGGCCGATTTCCAATGTACGAAACTGGACCCTTGGGTATTCCTGGGCTGCGCTTAAAAAGAGTCCCAGCACGCCTTCCACTGTCAGGCGCACCGGCGTCAGGCTATCTGCCGATGGGTGGATCAACACGACAAAGGTCCGGTTCGGTGCCTGGAGAAATGTTTTCAGGAGAACAAAGAGCCCCTTTGTAAGCCGCGACACATCCGGCATGCTGTTTACCCGTTCCGACCAACCGTGAGGCAGGGAGACAATCACCCCGACCAGTGACCTCAGGCCCGCTATCCTGTCGGCGGCGCTGCGGACACCTTCTGCAGTCCGAATGTCGAGCCCGGTTTCGCCTGGACCCAGGCTTGTTTGCAGGAAGGGCATGCAAACGATGTCGGCCCCGTGATCCTGGCGCAAGATGGCTCCTACGCCGGCTGCAACCCGATCATCCCCGTCGGGTGAGAGCAGCAGCACCGACGCGCCCGGCTCCACCTTCAAGGGAATGGAAGCCGCCCGATCGACAGGGACGTAACGGAATATGAGCCGCTTCAGGCTGGCTTTATCTTCGGGGGCCTTCAGGATTCCATCCCGCGCCGCTGCGGAGTCAACGGAGGTGGCGGCCGGTTGTGGCCCGTCGCCGGACTGCCGGGAGATTGTTTCGGAGATTTTCTGCGCGATCTCCTTCACCGTGCGGACGTTGATGAAGTCCTGCAATTCGATGGTGATCCCGAAGCGCTGCTCCGCAGCATCCATGATGATCGGCAGACGGCTGGAGCGGATGGACAGATCCCGTCTGAGATCCATATCGGGTTGGATCTCGTCTCTTTCGAATCCAGTCGCATCCATAATGATTCGAATCAGGCCCTCCAGGTGATCCTGGGTTTCGGGCGCATCGCCGTGGGTGGGTGGGTCCATCGATTCGGGTGAGCCCCCTGACTCGTGAAATCCTCTCGTATCCTGCTCCACAGGCAGTGGATGGCCGGCCGGCTTCCCCTTTTCCCAGGCTGGGGCAGGCGGGCGGCTATGGACGGGCGCATCACGATCGACGCCTGATTCAGCAACATCGGGGGTCTGCCTCCCGCTCTGAACAGGTCCGGGCCGACCGAGCAAGGATTGGACCACCGATGCCAGATCCGCTTCCTGGAAGGTCGGATTGACCTCTTGGCGGATGGCTTCCAGGATAGTGGGCATAAGGTATCGGCCGAAAGTATCCAGAACGAACCGGTTGATTTCCCTCCGCACGATCCGTTCCATCGGAGCAGACCCATTACGCCCGAAGGCCACGGGTTGTGACGACGGTGCCGGGAAGGCGCGATAAGATTCGAAAGCCTTGCCAACGCCGGGGAGAGAAACCAATCGCGGTTCCTTTTTAAGCGTCAGGTGCCCTTGCGCGAAAAGCTGAGCAAGCGCTCGCCTGTATGTCGTGCCCTCTGCCCCGGCAAGGCAGGTCTGGATGCAGGCCGAATCTGAGAGGGTGTCCGCGATGAGGTTGCTCAATACATCACCTGGGCCGACCTCCACGAAGCGCCTGACCCGGTAGTCATTCCAGAGCGTCTGAACGTTACGCATCCAATGGACGGGAGATTCGAGGTGGGTCATCAAAATTCGCCTGATCTCGCCGGGATCCGATGGATACGGCGCCATGGTCGTATTGGAGATGACGGGAATCTTTGGCGAATGAAACGGAATGGTCGCAATGAAGGCTTCGAGCTCATCATGGATGACGCTCATGATCGGGGAGTGAAAGGCCATGCTGACGCGCAAAAAAGTGGTCCTGAATCCCATCTGCTTGAGTCGGGTGCTGAAATTCCTGGCCGCCTCCGTCTTGCCGCTCAGGACGACCTGGTTCGGAGAGTTGATATTGCTGATGTGGACATCTTCCTTGCGCTCCTGAATCATCTCTTTGAGAAGATCCAGGGGAGCATCCACGGCCATCATGACACCCGGGTCCAGGTGCATGCCGGCAGCCTTGTCCATGCAGCGAGCTCTCATGTTAACGATTCGGAAACCGTCCACCAGGGAATAGACCCCGGCCAGGCACAGAGCGGTCAGTTCACCCAAACTGTGGCCGGCCGTCGCCACCGGATGGACACCCAGTGAGAAGAGGTGTCGGGCCATGGCATATTCGAGAACGAACAGGGCCGGCTGCTGCCAGCGGGTCTTTTGAAGGTTCTCCTCTCGATCATGGAATAACCGGTCAAGCAGGTCGAAGTCCGCAACTGCCGCAGCCCGGTCCATCCACTGCCTGATGACCGGGAAAGACGCGTAAAGATCCCGCCCCATTCCTTCATAGTGGGTGCCCTGCCCGGGAAACACGAAAGCGATCGGTAGGGTCGGCAGATTCTCAGGGCCAAGGAAAACCCCCTGCTGCGATAGGGACGTCAGGGACCTGGGTGTCGTGATGCCGTCCTTTGAAAGCTGGGGTGCCCGCTCGATGACAGTCAGCGCCTTCTCTTCCGAATCCGCCACAACAGCCATGCGGTGGTCTCGACCGGCGATCTTGACGCGAAAGAAAGCGACGCCCTGACGCTCATGCGGGTCATCGTTGGCCGCTTGAGCAGGATGCGGCGATGCCTTGCCATCCGAAGCCCGATTTTCGAAACCCGCAGCGCCGTCCCCCCTCTCCCGCGAGAGACCGGGATCGCCGCCCGGCAAGACCAGAATGGTATCTGCCTCATCCATGACCTGTTCCACCTGCACCACGTAGTTGGAACCCCCAAATCCGAAAGCGTTGACCTGAAGCCTTCTTGGCCAGCCGGAAGGGCACTCCCAGTCAAGCGGCTCGGGGGCGATGAAAAGCCCCGACCCTGTCAGATCGATTTCCGGATCTGGGCTGATATAGTTGTTAGTAGGGGGAAAAACCCCCGCCTGCATAGCCATAACGCCTCGAATGAGGCTGTTGATGCCCGACGCACCGAGCGTGTGGCCGATCTGAGATTTGAATGAGGTGAGAACGGTGCGCTTGGCGGAATTGAAAAAGGACTTGAGGGCGCGAACCTCCTCGACATCACCTTGCCGGGTGCTGGTGGCATGACATTCGATCAAATCGACCGCCTCGGGTCCATAGGGTGTCCCCTGGAAAGAGGCGCGGATGGCAATCTCTTGGGTGACACTGGAAGACTCCACCATTCCCAGGTGGTTGTTGCTCGCCCCCATGCCCGTGATGGCGGCGCGGACAAGCGCGCCCCTTGCGCGAGCGGAACTTTCCCGCTCGATGACAAGAACCCCCCCACCTTCGCCCAGCACCATTCCATCTCTTCCGGCATCGAAGGGGCGGGAGGTTTCGTCGGGCGGTCTCTGCTGACCAGAGAGCCCGAATAGGGCGCCCAAGGCTGAAAATTCCAGAAAATGCATGTGCGTCAGACGCTCCTCCCCCCCCCCGACGATGGCTGCATCGATGGTGCCGGTCTGGATCATCTGGAGGGCGCTGTGAAGCGCGACCAGCGAGGTTGCGCAGGCAGCGGAGACCGAATGACTGGGCCCCATGAACCCATACCGATTGCAAATGAAACCGGCCGCTGCAGAGTTGAGTCTGCCCAAAAGGGTGGTATCATCGGGGGCCGGGCGCCCCGCTTTCAACTCGCGTTCGACGGCGCCCGCTTGATCCGGGCTCAGGTGAAGCGCCCGGTCGATATCTGAAAAAATGTCGTGAGCGTGGGCCCTTATGATCAAATTGTTGAGGGTGAACGCCGCCTCTCCCGAGTTCTGAGAGATGAGAACCGCAATTCGCTCCCGCGGGATGTTCGACTCCAGAATCCCGGACGCCTGAATGGCTTTCTCCGCCAGCCACAGGGTGATCTTTGTGGCTTCGGTCATGGTTCGGAAATCATGGGGGGGGATTCCGAGCTCATTGCGCGCAACCTGAAAGTCCAGGAATGCGCCCACCGTGCAGTAAGTCTTGTCCGGGACGAACGGGCGAGGATCATAATAACGCGCGTGGTCCCACCGGGAAGGGGGAACCCGCGTAATTCCATTTTTCATGGCCAGACTTGATGCCCAGACCGCTGCGGGACTATTCCCCAAGGTATTGAGAATCCCCATTCCGGTAATGACAACCCTTTCGCGGGTCTCCCTGCGCTTCGGTTCACGCTCGGCCCGCTGGGCTGGGGTGTTGAGGCCGGTTGACGGCTGCGACGTTCCCACGCTGGACCCGTTAAATGGCTGATGGAGAAAAATGGGGCCTTCGGCCAGCTCGCGGTGGAACGAAGCCAGTTCCAGGCGCTTTCCGATGAGCCCGGCACAGGCCCCACTCATGAATTGGCCGCGTTCCAGGCAGGCTTGCTCATCCAGAGCCGCCCCGCCCGGCCGGTCTATGCCGCGAACCGCAGCAAAGAGGCTTCCAGCCGTCATCGCTTCTATTGTCATGCGGAAGGAGCGCTCGTCCTGGCGCCCCGCTGCAAACTCCCTCTCCAAGGATAACACTGCCGCCGCTCGCGGTGTTCTCAAGGATCGCACCCGAAGTCCCGTCTCCTGACCCGAAACGACCGTTCCACCCGGAAGCGATTCCAGAATCATGCGCTGATAGAGTGCCGCCAGGGCACCCGTTTCAACAATCTCGCGGGTGGCCAGATAGGCGGTGCCCATCTGGATGGCATCCGCTCCGAGCATGGCGGCAATGAATGCGGTCTGCCGGTCGAAGATCCCCCCGGCAAGGATAATGCGAGAGTTTTGGAACCGGGGTGGTTGCAGCCGTTTCAGGTCCAACACCCGTTGGGCAAAGGTGAGCATACTATGCCGCCCCACGTGCCCGCCGGCTTCGTATCCCTCGCAGATCACGTAGCGAACCCCGGCGTCAAGAGCCAGGCCCAACAGGGCCTCATCTGGGGCGATGTAAATGACCTGCATGCCGTGTTCCATCAATTCCTTCACCGGTGACAGATCACCGCCTGCGATCACCACAAAACGGGGTTTGTGTTTCTTGAGCCAGTCCAGATGGGTCTGCCTGAAAGGGTTTTCCGCCAAAGAGACGAGGTTGACGGCATAAGGGTGCGTCCCCATGATCTCCGGCAGGTGTCCCAGCCTCCGATCAAGGGTTTCCGCATCCATCATGCCAAGGGCGATGGTGGGCAATCCGCCGGCTTCGGACACCCTTAAGGCAAAATCAGGGACATCCGTTATCCAGGACATGGCCCCTTGGACAAAAGGGTATTTGACTCCCATTCCAGCGGCGGCGGGGCTGCCCAAAAAACAATTTTTTTTCACCCCGGCCAGGCGGCACAAGCTGCTAATCTCGTCTATGAACAACTTTACGGCAAGCTCGGTTTTCGTCCCAAAACGCTCGGCGAAGGACCCGACAAAGGCACTCTCCACACCCAGCGGAGTAACGTCCCCCGGGGTGAAGCGGCTCTCAAGCGGCTGGGTGGCCCCGGCAATAACCCGATCTGTGAAAGAACGGCGGTTTTCCTTGGTGACCGTTGCCCTGCACAGTGAGTTCTCGAACCGCTTGATCTCCCTGAACGCTACCGAGTTTCCCTTGTTGAAAAGACGGCAAGGGACCTGCAGGTCGAGCCCGACCAGGTCGGTAGCATCCAAGCGGAGGTTGGAGAGCCGCCTGCGTTGGACATCATCAACGGCAACCAGGTCGGTCAGCCAATGGACGCTTTCGAAGACGATTCCCCTGGCCCCGGTGGACAGAAATGCCGCCGCCGCTTCAGGCGTCGCTAAACCGCCCCAAATTAAAATTTCCTTCGATTGTGGTTTATTGCGCAATATTTCGTTGGCCGCTGAATAGAGCGTCAGCGTCGTCTCGCTGCTCACGAACCCAGATGCCTCGCACCCTTTCAGGACAATGCGTCCGATTCCTGAGCTATCGGCCAAGAAAGCCGCCAGCAGATTCAAGTCCCCGACAATCGGGAAGCAATGGAAGTCTCGGGATAATTCCGTCAAACGGGGTAAACAGTCGGCAGGATCTGCCGGGAGAAAACCGGGGTGGCATTCGACCCAGATGCTTTGGACACCTGTTTTTTTCAGCATCGCTCCCAAAGACGGATCCATCAGGGCGGCGGCTGAAACCTTGATATCCCTGACCTGGCAGGCGGGTTCGGTTGTTCTTAGGGACGAAAGGATCGCATCCAGCGCTGTCATGGAAAAATCAAAGATGGCCCTGCTGCCGGTGCTCTGCGCCATCTGAGTGACTGGTGGGATCATCTCCTGCGGCCGCCAGACAAAGCCAAAAATTGGAGCTCGATGTTCAGCCAAGGGGTTGTGACCTCCGTATCGCGGGAATACAAATGGTTGCGGTAATTATAAAGTCTTGCTGAATACACGATACGTATTGCGCACGCGTGCGCCGGCCTCCTCTATCAGGAAGTTGACCGACTCGTTGTCCTCTAATGTCCAGCCCAGTTCCAGAGAGTGGTATTTTCCTTTCTTGCGCACCACGTCATACAGATAGCGGAAGGCCAGCAGGGGAAGTCCCAGTTGCCGATACTTTTCCTTGATCCCGAAAGCCAGACACCGCAACCCGGTGATCTCGTGTCGATAGAGCAGGACCTTTAGCGGTCCCAGCAGGCCGATACGCCCGTTGAGACGCTTGAGCAAAGGATTGATGTCGGGTAAAATCAAGCAGACCCCAGCGGGTTCATTCTCATGATAAATGAAGAACGCCAGGTCCGGGTCAGCGATTTTTGCCATGCCTTTTCCTATCTCGATGGTCTCATGATCGCTCAGGGGAACGTAACCCCAGTTGCCGGACCAGGAGTCGTTGTAAATCTCCCTGACCAAAGCAAGCTCGGGAGTCGGATCCTTTAGCCGAAAGCCCCGGATGTGGACACTTTTTTTGGCGGCCATCCGTTCGGCAAGACGATCCAGCCACTCGGGCAGTTGGTAAGGTCTTTGGATCAGGAATGAAAACAGGTCCTTCTCTTTCGCAAAACCGCACGATTCGACCAGCCCTTCGTAGTAGGGCGGATTGTAAGGCATCATGATGGCAGGAGGATTATCAAAGCCGTCAATGAGCAGGCCCAGATCGTAATTGACGGATGGGTTGAGAGGACCTCTCAAGAAGGTCATCCCCTTGCCGCGAACCCAGATCTCCACGGAAGCGAAGAGGGATGCGGCGGCTTCCGGATCGGGGGCACATTCAAAGAATCCCCATATGCCCATCGCTTCACTGTGAACATCGTTATGATGGTGATCGATGATTCCCGCGATCCTCCCCACCACCTCCAAGCCGCGTCTGGCCAGAAAGAGGATGCGCTCAGAGAATTCCCAGAAAGGGTGTATGCCGGGAGCCAGCATACGGCGAACCTCTTTTTTGAGGGGCGGGACCCATTGGGGGTACCCGGCATAAATTTTCCAAGGCAGATTAATGAACGCGTTGAGTTCCGAGTTTTTCTCAACAGTTATGATCTCAATGTCGGGCATGATCGCTCTTTGGGAAAGTTGTCACAGAAACAGGGCATCCATATGGCTACAGCCAATTTTCTTTTTTGTACCAGTCAACGGTAGACTCAGCTCCCCGGGCAAGGGCTATCCGGGGATCGAAACCAAATGAAACCCGGGCCTTTGTAATATCGCAAAGCCAATTTTCCCGGATCATTTCATCAACCTTGCCTATGCTCAGGATGGAAGGCTTTCCGGATACCCGGGAGAAACATTCCGACAAAAAAGCCATACCAAACAGTACCTGCTTGGGAAAGCGGATCGGCGAGACGCTTATTCCCATCGCCTGCGCAAAAATATCACCAATCTCGTCCATCCGGTAGTCTTGACCATCGGACAGAAAAAATACCACCCCGTGCTCTGTCCAGGTCTCGGCCGCCAACAAGATCCCTTGAACAAGGTCCTGAACATGACACATGCTGATGTATTGGTCGTGGTGGGAGAAACAGGGTTTGATGCCCTTGGAGAGACACTTGCAGAGAGCATAAAAGCCTTTATCCCTGGGACCATAGACGGCGCACGGCCGCAGGATCACAAGAGGGAGCTCAGGGCAGTGGGACAAGGCCAATGCCTCCCCCAGCAATTTGCTTTTCCCGTAGGGCGAAACCGGTTCGCAAGGATCGGATTCCTTCTTCTTGCCACCGCTCCGAAGCGGACCCGCTGCCGCCTGACTGGAGATATGGACAAATTTTTGGATGCGCGTATTGTTTTCGATGCAGGCTCGCACAAGGTTGTCCGTACCCAGGGCATTTACTTCGAAAAACGTTTTTTCTTTGACCGCAGCGGTCACACCCGCAAGATGAAAGACCTGATCGACGTCTTTTACAACTTTTTTCAGGGAATCCTTCTCCTGGCAGATGCCTTCAACAAACTCTACGGGGGAGTCTTTGACCCACCCCAGCTCCCTTTTGTTGCGGACGAGGCATCTGACGTGGACTCCCCGCTCAACGAGAGCTTCCACCAGGTGGCTTCCGATAAATCCGGTCGCTCCGGTAACCAACGCCTTCACTCAATGTTTCCTCGATAGATCAAAAGGCATCGCTTTTCAGCCTAATTTTTCGTAAAACACTTCTTGTTCGGCCGTCAAGAAACCGTGACCGCTTTCACACCCCCAGGGGATCGCTGCGGCGAAGCAGCGTCGAGGGGGTGACAATCCGCTTCGATCAGGCGGCGGCAGACAGTGGCGATGTTCAACGCCGCCGAACCGTTCTGCAGCGGCATCAGATGCCGCAATCGTTCCATATCAAAGTCTGAATAGGTCTCTTTTCCGAGCGCAACACCGACGAAGGCCGTCGACGAAAATCGAGTGATCAGGACATCGCAGTTAGCGATCATTTCCTCCGCGCTCCCGGTCGTGAACACCATAGCCCCCGGCGCGTAGCGGTTGATTTCCTGGGTTGCGCGGGCGACATTTTCGATCGGGTGCAGCTTGAAGATAAGCGTCCGACCTGCGGCGATCGCCACCGCTTTTCTGATAAAGGCCGCGCGGTCTTCGCGCCGGTATACCTCCCTCAGGGCCGACGTGCAGGCCAGCACGTAGTTTTTGTAGGGAAAGTCATTGTTGAAATATCGCCGGCAGTTATCGAAATTGGGGATTCCCGTGACAACGATCTTTTCGGGGGGCGCACCTCTTTGAGTGAAGAAGTCGCGATACCCCTTGCTTGCAACACAAAACGCCAGATATGCGTCACTGGCCCCGGTCATGGCCGTGTCCGCCATCCATCCAGGAAGAAAGCGCAGGCGCTTGACGAGACGGAACATAATCGATTCCGGATCGATCATCCCCTCTTGAACCAGAACGATCCGGTTGTCGCGAATGTTCCTCTGCAGATATACGTCCGTGCAGGTGACCACCAGGTCGTAAGGCTGGTTTTTTCCGCGGTAGTCGACGCGAAGGCCATGATTCCGCAAATAGGTCCGACAGCGATCCACCGTTTGGTTACCCGCGATCGTGAATTCGATCAACCCAAGTTTTCGAAGAATCTCTTCAAACCCGTGGCAGTAGAAAGGTGAGAAGGAATGGTCACAGTCGGAAAGGTGCATGGCGATCTGGTGCATTTGGGTTGTCTGGTTCATTGAACCACAGATGAACAAAATCTTTTTTTTCATTAACGCTCTCCGCTGGTCCATATTTGCAACTTCTACTATAAAGTCAAATAGAAAGGAGCTCTGATGCACAATTTTTGGTTCTGATGCCGGTGGTGCGTAAGCGGTCCAAACGGCGATACACCAAGGATTCCGGTATCTTCAGGGTGCACAGAACCCGGATCGGGGGCAGGCGGCACAGAAATTCACCACCAGGGTCTGTCCCAGGCGTTTGACCAGTTTTAACAGTCGTATCAGTGCGTTGGGATAAAAGCGCTGTGGTTTTATATTGACTCTTTAGGCTTCAAATGTAATACAAAAACAATTTTCACCATCGGCACATCAATAATGAACAGGAGAAGACAAATGGACTCCAAAGGTCTCAGCGGCGGCATTTACCAACCGTTGTCGCCGGCAGGCATCGAAACCATTCACGCCGCATCGCTGGCTATCCTCGAAAAGACCGGTATCACCTGGGAATCCGGTCTGGAGGAAACGGTGGATATGCTGGCGTCCGCCGGCGCGACCGTTGACCGGCAAGCCAGACGGATCCGTTTTGACCGGAAACTGGTCCTCGAACAGGTGGCCAAAGCGCCAGCGCGGGTGATTCTTTACGCACGCGATGGGAAAAACGACCTCGACCTGACCGAGGACAAGGTTCATTTAGGCACCGGGGGTGCTGCCGTCAAAATCCTCGATCTGGAAAGCGGGGCGCCCCGTCCTTCAACCCTCCGCGACCTCTATGACCTTGGCCGGCTGGTGGATCGGTTGGACCACATTCACTTTTTCCTGCGGCCTTGCATTCCCACGGATATCCCCAAAGCCGACTATGACATCAATATGTTCTACGCCTGCCTCAAAGCGACGGGAAAACATGTCATGAGCGGGGTCAATGACGAGACGGGGCTGGAGAACGTGATTGAGATGTCAGCTTTGCTGGCCGGAAGCGCAGAACAGCTGCGAGCCAAACCCTTCATCTCGATCATCACCTCCTTTGCCATCTCACCGCTGAAATTGTGCACCCAGTCCACACGGATCATGCAGGCCTGCAACCGCAAGGGAATCCCCGTGGTCCTCTCCGCCGCCCCCATGTCCGGCTCCACCAGTCCCATGACCATGGCCGGCACGCTGGCCCAGCTCCACGCCGAGCAGTTGTCCGGCATCACCATCTGCCAGCTGACCCGCCCCGGCGCACCACTGCTCTACGGCGGCATCCCGGGCATGGCCAACATGGCCACCATGGGCTATCTGGGCGGCGGCGTGGAGTGTGGCATGATGAATGCCGCGGTCCATCAACTGGCCGCCCACATCAAGGTGCCCAACTACAACTCCGCCGGGTTGACCGACTCCAAAATTCCCGATGCCCAGGCCGGCTGGGAGAAAGCCATGACCATCCTGCTGGCCGCCATGGGCGGTTCCAACTTCATGCACCACAGCGCGGGCATGCTGGAATCGATGCTGACGGTCGCCCCGGAGCAGTTTGTCATGGACGACGAGATCATCGGCATGACCTGCAAGGTGCTCACGGGCATCGCGGTGGATGCCGACCACCTGGCCCTGGAAGTGATCGACGCCGTGGGGCCGGCCGGCAACTTCATGATGGATGCCCATACCATGCAATACATGCGCAGCGAGTATTTTCAGGGCAACGGCGTCACCGATCGCAAAAGCCGCCACCATTGGGAACAGGCCGGAGCGACGGATGCCCGCCAGCGCGCCAGGGAGATCGCCCGCAAGATTCTTGCGTCGCCGGAAACCCCCTACATTCCATCGGAAATTGATCAGGCCATCCGGAAACGGTTTGCCGTGCTGCTGTGAAAGGAATCCATCCATGAAAGTTGGGGTTTATCAGACCGACCCGGTCCTGCTGGACGTCAAAGCCAACCTCGACGATACGATCGAGAAGATCGAAGCCGCCAAAAATGCGGGCGTCGACCTGGTCGTCTTTCCCGAACTGTCCCTGACGGGCTACTTTGTGCGGGAACGCTACCACGAAGCGGCCCTGCGCATGGATGCGCCGGAGATCGGGCGGATAGCCAGGGCGACCAAGGGCACCGCCGCGGTGGTGGGGTTCATCGAAGAGTCCCAGGCTATGAATTTCTACAATTCGGCGCTGGTGGCCGTTGACGGAGAGATCCTGTTCGCCTATCGCAAACTCAACCTGCCCAATTACGGGGTCTTTGAAGAGCGCAAGATTTTCTCCGGTGGCAAGCATGTGCGGGTGTTCAAACTCAAGGGGTTGACCATCGCCCCGTTTATCTGCAATGACCTCTGGCACCCCTCCTTGCCATACCTGGGGGTCACCCAGAAGGCGGACATCTTCATCACCCTGTTCAACTCCTCCAGGGGATCCATGGGCAATGAATTTTCGAATATCGAAAGCTGGAACATCATCAACCGCTTCTACTCCCGGGTCTTCGGCGTATACAACCTGTGCGCCAACCGGGTAGGCTGCGAAGTCTTCCAGGACCTCCGATCCTCGGAAACCGATCCCCAGGACGCCGCCACCTGCGGGGTTGACGACAACCCGTTTCGCTTCTGGGGCGGCAGTGAGATTATCAACCCCTTCGGCCAGGCCATCATCACAGCGGCCCTGTACGACCCCGATGCGATTTTTGCGGATATCTCCCGGGAGATCATCCGCAAAAAAAAGATTGTGCTGCCCTACCTGCGCAACGAAGATCCCTATTTCACTCACCGAGAGCTGGGGCGAATCCTCTACGGGAAAACGCTGCTAACGAAATGATTGATGAACTCGTAAAAAGTCGAATTTTTCGCTTCGTGAGGGTTTCGGGGCGCGATTTTGGTGACGGCTAAATTGCAAGAACTCGTCGCAAACTCCTCAAACAGCTTGCAATTTTTAACGCCTTCCCCAAAATCGCTTCTTCCCCCGAAGCCCTCAATGGCGCTCAAAATTGACTTTTTACGAGGCCGTCAAATGATTATAGGTTAAGCAATGGGGCGCAACTGCAAATGAATGCCAACCGACCCGAGCCCTTTCAGCGGCAGGCAGAGATGCTGGCCAACCGCGTAAAAAAAAGGTTCAATCACCTCTCCAGCCGCTTCAGCAAACGGAATATCGACATTTTCCGGCTCTACGACTGGGACATACCGGAAATTCGCGCCGTGGTGGACTGGTATGGCGGTCACCTGGTGATCGGGGAGTACATGCGGCGCCAGTCGGCACCCCAATGGTTGCCCGTGATGGGCCGGGCCGTGGCCGAAGCCCTGAACGTACCGACGAACCAGCTTCACCTGAAACAACGCTGGGCCGGTGCACGGGACGGTCGACGCTACGAGCGCATCGACCACACCGATCGAAAAATCGTCCTCTCCGAGCGGGATCTGAAATTTCTGGTCAACCCCTGGGACTATGTCGACACCGGCCTGTTTGCCGACCACCGCGAAACCCGGAAGATGGTCCGGGGAATTGCGGCCGGCAAGGATTTTCTCAACCTGTACGGCTACACGGGGTCCTTTTCATGCTATGCCGCCAGAGGCGGAGCCCGCACCACCGTTTCGGTGGACCGTTCGGAAGGCGCCACCCAATGGGCCCGGGAGAACCTGATTCTCAACGACCTCGATTTACAAACCAACACGTTGGTCCAGGCCCATGTTTTCGACTTTCTCAATCAAGCCCGCAGCACTGACCAGCGCTTTGACTTGGCTGTGGTGGATCCACCCTCCTACTCGAGCACCAAAACCCGCAACGTAACGTTCGACGTTGTCAGGGACCACCCCCGGCTCCTGGAAATGGTGATCGAACGGCTGCGACCGGGGGGAACCCTGTTTTTCTCGACCAATCACCAGGATTTCGAGCTGCGAAGGGATGCATTTGCGGCTGCCGACGTTAAGGAGATCACGGCTGCCACCATCCCCGAAGATTATCGGAACCCTCGCAAAACCATCCACCGCTGCTGGCGGATCAACGTGTAGCCCGTCGGGCCGGCGACAAAAATTCCAGCCACGCCTTTAAACCCAGTCGCAATGGACCCATATTGGTTGGTATCGGCAATGCGCCGCAACCCATACCGAGGAGAAACCGCCATGATCCAAACCGCAATCGCCATGGATTTGGTTAACTTGTTGGACTATCAGAAAGATGCGGTCGTGAGCAAAACCATCATCGATAAAAAGACAGGCACCGTAACTCTTTTTGCCTTTGATCAGGGGCAGGGACTGAGCGAACACACGGCGCCCTTTGATGCCATGGTACAGGTGCTGGACGGCCAGGTGGAAATCCGCATCGCCGGCAGTCCGCATCGACTGGGCACCGGCCAGGTTATCATTATGCCGGCCAATCAACCCCACGCCTTGAAGGCGGTTAGGCCGTTCAAAATGTTGCTGACCATGATCCGATCGGGCGGTTAGCCTGACGCAAAAGGACTTGTAAAAAGATTATGCCCATTTTCAAGGGGCATGGAACCATTCAACCCCGCCTGTTTACAACCGCCACGATCACAGTCGCTGACGAGTGTCCGTCCAGAAACGAGCGGGGCGGCGCTTGCCGGTCGGCTTGGGTGCAAAAACCGGTTGACAAATTTGCCCCGATTAGATAGTCGTGCCAAAAGCGACTGAGCGTTCGCTCGGCTTTGTGACCCGTATCCCCTTTTTCGGATGGGTGGGCCCACCGTGATGCTTCAGGAAAAAAACGCCGCCAACACCATTCCGACGCTGGTCAAAAACCAGGCCCTGGTGGGGCAGCGCCGGCGGCAGATTGTGGATGCGGCGGTGAACCTGTTCATCGACAAGGGGTTCCACAAGACCACCACCCGCCAGATTGCCCGAGCGGCCGGGATCTCCATCGGCTCACTCTACGAGTACATCGCCACCAAAGAGGATGTCCTCTATTTGGTATGCGATGCCATCCATGCCGAGATCGAACGCGGTGTCGCCGAAGCGCTTAAAAGAGCCAATAAGGGGAAAAACCCCTTGGCTGAAGTGATCCGTGAATATTTCATGGTCTGCCACCGCATGAACGACCACATCCTCCTGATCTACCAAGAGACCCAGTCCCTGCCCGCCAAATGGCGGCGGATGGTACTGGAAAATGAAATCCGCATTACCGGGATTTTTACCGGCGTGCTGGCCGGGCTGATGGTCTCGGGGGCGCTGCCGCGGATATCGCCGCGCAAACTGGACCTGGTCGCCCATAACATCTCCGTATTGGGGCACATGTGGACCTTCCGGCGCTGGTTTCTGGCCAACCACTACACGGTCGAGGAGTATATTGATTTCCAGACCCACAACATCCTTGGCATGTGCCAAGAAAGTGCCGCTTGAAAAAAGCGGCACAGCCTTCACGACACCAATAACCAACGCAGGAGGGATGGAATGGATTTTGAGCTTAACAAAACCCAGAAAGACATTCAAAAAGCAGTCAGGGACTTCGTCAAGGGGGAGTTTACCAAGGAACTGGCCTTCGAGTTGGAGCAAAAGCACGAGTTCCCCCGCAAAATCTGGAAAAAAGCCTGCGACCTGGGACTGATCGGGGTTCACTTTCCAGAAAAATATTCGGGCCAGGGTCTCGGCTCTCTGGAAGACATTCTGGTCATCGAAGAGCTTTGCCGCGGCGATTCCACCATCGGCAGCGCCGTGGCCCTGGCGCCCTTCGCTTCGGAAACCATTTTACATTACGGCACCGATGCACAAAAAGAGAAATACCTGCCGGCCGTGGCCGAAGGCGAAATGCTCTCCGCCGGCGCCTTCACCGAACCCGATCACGGGTCGGACATCACGTTCATGAACACCACCGCTGTTCGCGACGGCGACGAGTGGGTGGTCAACGGCGTCAAGACGTTCATCACCAACGGCGGGCTGGCGGGCTTTTACAGCGTATTGTGCCAGACCGACCCGGACGCCAAGCCCGGCTACCGCGGCCAGAGCCTGATCTTGGTGGAGGCCGATCGCGCAGGCCTCTCCACCGCTGACGTGGGCCCCAAAATGGGCATCCGCATGATGGCCACCGCCGAAGTGGTCTTCAAGGAGGTGCGCGTACCCCTGTCCAATCTCATCGGCGCGGAGAACAAGGGGTTTTACCACGTCCTGCACTTTTTCGATGAAAGCCGCATCCAGGTAGCCGCCCAGGCGCTGGGCACCGCCCAAGGAGCCTATGATCGGGCCCTGGCCTACGTCAAGCAGCGCGAACAGTTCGGCAAGAAAATCGCCCAGTTCCAGGTCACGCAGCACAAACTGGCCGACATGGCCACCAAGATTGAGCTGGCCCGACTGATCACTTACAAAGCCGCCTGGAACTTCGACCAGGGGCGCATCGATCCCAAGCTGACCTCCATGGCCAAAATGTACGCCGCCCGCACCGCTGTGGAAGTGGCCGACGAGGCGATCCAGCTTTTAGGCGGCTACGGCTACATGACCGAATATGAGGTGGAGCGCTTCTACCGCGATGCAAAAATAACCGAAATCTACGAGGGCACCAAAGAGATCCAGAAGAACACCATCGCCAGCGCCTTGATCGGCAAACTGAAATAGTTCCCATCCAGAAACGAGGAATTTTGGATGCTATTTGTTGATGCGGCAACCTGCGCCTTTCGACCGCCAGGAGAAGGGCCACCCCGGGGATCTCAAGCAAATACCCTTCGGAAGCGCCGGAGCGGAAAGATCACCCCCGTGGCGGCGCGCGACAGCACCAGGGCAGCCAACAGGAGGACCCATGAACGATGAGATTCAGGCTTACCGACCCAAAAACAACGTCCGGGTCGTAACGGCGACATCCCTTTTCGACGGCCACGACGCCTCCATCAACATCTTCCGGCGCATTCTGCAGAGCACCGGGGTCGAGGTGATTCACCTGGGCCACAACCGCTCCGTGAAGGAAATCGTGGATGCCGCCATCGAAGAAGATGTCCAAGGGATCGCCATCTCCAGCTACCAGGGTGGCCACATGGAATTTTTCAAGTACATGGTGGACCTGCTCAAGGACGGCGGAGCATCCCACATCAAGGTGTTCGGCGGCGGGGGCGGGGTGATCGTGCCCGAGGAGATCAAGGAGCTGGAAGCTTACGGCGTGGCCAAGATCTATACGCCGGAGGACGGCACCCGCATGGGGCTCCAGGGGATCATCAACCACATGGCCCGGCTGATCGACTATCCCCGGGCGGCGGAAGGCACGCTGAACCTTGCCGACCTGACCCCGAGCGACAAGCTGCGGGTCGCCAACCTGATCACTACCCTGGAGCAGGCCAAGGCCAGCCAAAATAGCCACCTGGCCAAATTCCGCCAAGCCCTCAAGACCACCATCGCCGAACGCACGGTGCCGGTGATCGGCATCACCGGCACCGGTGGTGCGGGCAAATCCTCCCTGACTGACGAACTGATCCTGCGCATGCTGCACGACCTGAAAGATATCCACATTGCCATCATCAGCGCCGACCCCTCCCGGCGCAAGACCGGGGGCGCCCTGCTGGGGGACCGAATCCGCATGAATGCCATCGGCAGCCCGCGGGTCTACATGCGATCCATCGCCACCCGGCAATCCCACACGGAAATCCCCGAGGCCATGGAGGAGGTGCTGGATCTGGTCAAAGCCGCCGGTTACGATCTGATCATCGCCGAAACGGCCGGAATCGGCCAGGGAGACTCCCAGATCGCTGATCTGGTGGACCTTTCCATGTACGTCATGACCAGCGAATTCGGCGCCGCCTCGCAGTTGGAAAAGATCGACATGTTGGACTTTGCCGACCTGGTGGTGGTCAACAAATTTGAAAAGCGCGGCGGTGAAGACGCGGTGCGCGACGTCCGCAAACAGGTGCAACGCAACCGCAAAGCCTATGACTCCCCGTTGGAAGAGATGCCCGTTTTCGGTACGATCGCCTCGAAATTCAACGACGATGGCGTCACCGCCCTATACCACGCCCTGCTGGACACCATCAAAGCCAAGACCGGGGTGGCCTTCGAATCCAGCCTGCCCCGTTCCGCATCCAAACAGTCCTCTTCCAAGACCATCATCATCCCGCCTGAACGCATCCGCTATCTAGCCGAGATCGCCGAAACGATCAGAGCCTATCACCGCAAAACCGAAAGCCAGGCCGATGCTATCCGCCGGGTCTGGCATCTTGAAAAGACGGCAGAAGTTCTTGCAGGCGAAAGTCTCGACGGCGACACGGCCGCTCTGACGGCTCGACTAAAAACTGAGATCGATCAGACCCGCCGATCCCTGGCGGATGAGACCGAAAAGCTGGTTCAGGGGTGGGAAAAGACCCGCGCCGACTTCTCGGGGGATGAACTGGTTTACACGGTACGCGGCAAGGAGATCCGCGTGCCGCTGTACACCCGATCCCTCTCCCATCAGAAAATCCCCAAAATCTCGCTGCCGCGGTTCAAGGACCCTGGTGAAATCTACAGCTGGCTGCGGCGCGAAAATCTGCCGGGCTTTTTTCCTTTCACCGCCGGTGTATTTCCCATGAAGCGGATGGGCGAGGATCCCACCCGCATGTTTGCCGGAGAGGGAGACCCGGCCCGCACCAACCGCCGCTTTAAACTGCTGTCGGCCAACAGCGCGGCCAAACGCCTCTCTACGGCCTTCGACTCAGTAACCCTCTACGGCTACGACCCGGACCGCCGCCCCGACATCTACGGCAAGGTGGGCACATCCGGGGTCAGTGTCTGCACCCTGGATGACGTCAAGGTGCTCTACGGCGACTTCGAACTGTGCGCCCCCAGCACCTCGGTCTCCATGACCATCAACGGACCCGCGCCGATCATGCTGGCCATGTTTCTCAATACGGCCATCGACCAACAGCTGGACAAGTACGCCCAGGAGAAGGGCCGCCGACCGTCCAAAGCGGAATATGACCAAATCAAAGCCATGGTGCTGGAGAACGTCCGCGGAACGGTTCAGGCGGACATCCTCAAAGAGGACCAGGGCCAGAACACGTGCATCTTCTCCATCGATTTCGCCTTGAAAATGATGGGGGATATCCAAGCCTACTTCATCGAAAACAATGTGCGCAATTTCTACTCGGTCTCCATCTCCGGCTACCACATCGCCGAGGCCGGGGCCAACCCCATTTCTCAACTGGCCTTTACCCTGGCCAACGGGTTCACCTACCTGGAGTACTACCTCTCCCGGGGGATGCCCCTGGACAGCTTCGCGCCCAATCTCTCCTTTTTCTTCTCAAACGGTATGGATCCCGAGTACACAGTCATCGGCCGGGTGGCCCGCCGCATCTGGGCCGTGGCCCTGAGGGAAAAATACGGGGCCTCGATGCGCAGCCAGATGCTCAAGTACCACATCCAGACCTCCGGCCGCAGTTTGCACAGCCAAGACATTCAGTTCAACGACATCCGTACGACCCTGCAGGGTCTGTGCGCCATCTACGATAACTGCCAGAGCCTGCACACCAACGCCTTCGACGAAGCCATCACCACCCCCACCGAGGAGTCCGTGCGTCGGGCTTTGGCCATCCAGCTCATCATCAACCGCGAGTGGGGACTGGCCAAGAACGAGAACCCCTATCAGGGCAGCTTCATCGTTGAGGATCTCACCGACCTGGTCGAGGAGGCGGTATTGATGGAGTACGACCAGATCACCTCCCGCGGGGGCGTATTGGGTGCCATGGAAACCGGCTATCAACGCAGCAAGATCCAGGAAGAGTCCATGTACTACGAAATACTGAAGCACACCGGAGAGTACCCCATTGTGGGGGTCAACACATTCCGGGACCCCCATGCCGACGGGGCCGATCTCCTGGAAAGGGGATCGTGTATTGATCTGGCCCGCGCCACCATCGAAGAGAAGGAATCCCAACTCAGCCGGTTGGCCGATTTTCAATCCCGCAACGCAGGACGGGCCTCCGAGGCCCTAACACGGCTCCAGCAGGTGGCCCTCTCCGGGGACAACATCTTTGCCGAATTGATGGAAACGGTCAAAACCTGCAGCCTGGGACAAATTACGGCAGCCCTGTACGACGTGGGCGGACGCTACCGCCGGAATATGTAAGTGAAGGGTTCAAGGGGCCGCGGAATCAAGTGAGGGGGCAGTCGGGTGGTTTGATTGGACGAAAATTTTGCATTTTCATATAAAGGAGATCGCACATGAAAGAAGCGGTAATCGTCAGCGCGGTGAGGACACCATTGGGCAATTTCAACGGGTCCCTGGCCGGTATCGGTGCCACGGACCTGGGTGCCATCGTGATTGAGGAAGCCGTCAGACGCGCCGGTATTGAGAAAAGTACGGTAAATGAGGTGCTCATGGGCCAGGTGCTTCCCTGCGGCTACGGGCAGAACCCGGCCAAGCAGGCAGCGGTCAAGGCCGGCATGCCCTGGGAGGTGGAAGCCATTACGGTCAACAAGGTGTGCGGTTCCGCTCTCAAAACAGTGATGTTGGCCGCCCAGGCGATCCAGCTGGGTGATGCCGATGTGGTGGTGGCCGGCGGCATGGAGAACATGAGCATGGCGCCCTACTATCTCGAAAAAGCACGCTTCGGCTATCGCATGGGACCCGGCCGGCTCGAGGATTCCATGATCCACGACGGCCTGTGGGACATTGTCAACGATTTTCACATGGGGATCTCCAACGAACTTTGCTCCGAGCGGTATCAGGTCAGCCGCGAAGATCAGGATCGCTATGCCGCCGAATCCTACCGCCGAACCTTGGAAACAATCGGTAGCGGCCGATTCGACTCTCAGATCGTGCGGGTGCCCATTCCCCAGCGCAAAGGTGAACCCAAATTTTTTGACAGAGACGAATGCGCCCGCGAAACCTCCTATGAAGCTCTGGCCAAGATGAAACCGGCATTCAAGAAGGACGGGTTCGGCACGGCGGGCAACGCCTCGATCATCAGCGACGGCGCCGCGGCCGTGGTGGTGATGTCCCGGGAAAAGGCCGACGCGCTTGGCTGCACGATCATGGCCACCATCGGCGCCCAGGCATCCTATGGCATCGACATGCAATATGTGCTGGTAGCACCCATCTGGGCCATTCCCAAATGTTTGAAAAAAGAGGGCATCGGCATCGACGACGTCGACCTGTTCGAAGTCAATGAAGCCTTTTCCGGCTCCACCGTCAGCGTCATGCGAGAACTTGGGCTTGCGCCCGAGAAAACCAACGTCAATGGCGGCAGCGTCGCCCTGGGACACCCCATCGGCGCCAGCGGCTGCCGGGTACTGGTGACGCTGCTTTATGAGATGATGCGCCAGGACCTAAAAACCGGGCTGGCCTCACTCTGTCTGGGGGGTGGGGAGGCGGTGGCAATGGTGGTCAAACGATGATCGACGCTGGCCATCATCGCGAACGGCTCATGGCCTAGCGGAAAAAAATAGAATTCAGACCAAGCGCCTGCGGCCCAAACAGTTAAAAACCCACTATCAGAGGGAGGAAACCATGCAGATCAACACCTTTGGCGTCATCGGCGCCGGCCAGATGGGAAACGGTATTGCCCAGGTGGCGGCTACGGCCGGCCTCAATGTTATCATGAGCGACATCAAGATCGAATTCGCCCAGAAAGGCCTGGCCAACGTTACCAAAATCCTTAGCAAAAATGTCGATAAGGGCAAGATCAACGCTGAAGAAAAAGATGCCATTTTAGGCCGCATCAAGATCACCGCCGACCTCAAGGAGATGGCCGATGCCGATTTCGTGGTGGAAGCAGCCACTGAAAACGAGACCCTCAAGTTCAAGATTTTCAAGAACCTGGACGAAATCTGCCGGCCCGGTGTGATTCTCTCCACCAACACCTCTTCCATTCCCATCGGGCGCATCGCCGCCCAGACCGGGCGGCCGGACAAGGTCATCGGCATGCACTTCATGAACCCGGTTCCGGTGATGAAACTGGTAGAGGTGATCCGCGGTCTGGCCACCTCCGACGAGACCTTCCAGACCACCTGGGACCTCTCCTTGAAATTTGGTAAAACGCCGGCCCAGGCCAGCGACTTCCCTGGCTTTATCGCCAACCGCATCCTGCTGCCTATGATCAACGAAGCCGTCTTCGCTCTCTACCATGGGGTGGGCAGCCGGGAAGACATCGACACGGTTATGAAACTGGGCATGAACCATCCCATGGGCCCCCTGGCCTTGGCGGATCTCATCGGTCTGGACACCTGCCTGGCCATCATGGAGACGTTGTACAACGGATTCAATGACCCTAAATACCGCCCCTGCCCCCTGCTGCGCAAGTACGTGGAAGCCGGCTGGCTGGGCAGAAAGAGCGGTAGGGGGTTTTTCGAGTATTGAAAAGCAGGATTCAATCTTTTTAATCCTCGGATCCCCGACCCTTTTTCCCCATAAGGAGGTATCATGCCCCCCAGAAAAAGCACGCGTCTTACTCCCGTGGGCAAAAAGATCAAAAAAGCCCGGTCCGACAAAAAAATGACCTACGAGGCCCTGGCCAACGAAACCGGGTTTTCCATCGACTACCTCAAACGGGTGGAGGCCGGCAAGGTCACGCCGCCGGTGGGCTCTCTGCTGCAGATTTCCCGGGCTTTGGAAATCGACTCCGGGGATCTGCTCCGGGAAGAAGAGGGCCGCATGCAGGACCGCATCAAGGCCTACACCAAGCGGACCGGCAGCTATGCCTACACCACCCTCACGCCGGGGGCCGAGAACAAACACCTCAAGGCCTTCCGGGTCAAAATCGAAGCCATGAAAGACCATGAAGGGGTCAGTTACAACCACGAGGGGGAAGAGTTTGTGTACGTGCTCGACGGCAGTATCGAAGTGACGGTCGGAGAACACGTCAACACGCTCGCACCCGGCGATTCCCTGCATTTCAACTCCGGCATCCGGCATCACCTCAAAAATACGGGGGAAACGGACGCCGAACTGATCGTGGTGATTTACAATCCCTAAACCGTTCCAGCGAGACAAGGGTTGATGCCATGTCATTTAAGCTGACCGATGAACAACTGATGATTCAGTCCATGGTTCGCGAGTTCTCCCGCAAAGTGGTGGCGGAAACGGCAGCCGAACGCGACAAGACCAAAACGTTTCCCGCCGACAATCTGAAAAAAATGGCCGAATTGGGCCTATTGGGCATGATGGTACCCTTCGACTACGACGGGTCGGGTTCCGACACGATTGGCTACGTCCTGGCTCTCTCCGAAATCGCCTACTCCTGTGCCTCCACGGCGGTGGTCATGTCGGTTCACAACTCCATCGTCTGCGAGAGCATTCTCAACTACGGCACCGAAGCCCAGAAACAGCACTATCTCAAAGAACTGGCTATTGGAAAGTATATCGGTGCGTTTGCCCTCACCGAACCCGATGCCGGCTCCGACCCGGTCAGCCAGCGCACCCGGGCCGTCAAGGACGGCGACCACTACATCATCAACGGCACCAAGCGCTTCATCACCACCGGCAAGAACGCCGGGCTGGTCATTGTTACAGCCAAGACCGACCCTGATGCCCGCCACAAGGGGATCAGCACGTTCATCGTCACCCGGGACAACCCGGGTATGGTGGTTGGAAACCTGGAAGACAAGATGGGCCTGCGCGCCTCGGACACCACCGACCTGCACTTCCAGGATTGCCGGGTGCCGGCTTCGGACATGCTGGGCAAAGCGGGTGAAGGCTTCAAGATTGTGATGAAGGGCCTCGATGGCGGTCGCATCGGTATCGCCGCCCAGAGTATCGGCGTGGCCCAGGCGGCTCTGGATGCGGCCGTTAAGTATGCCAAGGAGCGTGAGCAGTTCGGCCAGAAAATCGCCAAGTTCCAAGGTCTGCGCTGGATTATTGCCGACATGGCCACGGAGATCGAAGCCGCCCGCCAGCTGACCCTCTCTGCCGCAGCCATGAAAGACCGCAAGGAGCGCTTCACCACCCAGGCCTCCATGGCCAAGCTCTTCGCATCCGAAATGGTGAACCGGGTTACGGCCCAGGCCCTTCAGATTCACGGCGGCTACGGGTTTACCACCGATTACCCCGTGGAGCGCTTTTGCCGCGACGCCCGGGTGTTTACCATCTACGAGGGCACCTCGGAAATCCAGCGCGTGGTGATCTCCAACAACATCATCAAGGATCGACGCAGTCCCTGAAACGCCGACCATCCACCGAGGAGGACAACCATGGTCCGAACGGAAATCTCCCTATTTCTAAAAAACGCGCCCGGTGAGCTGGGCAAATTGGCTGCACTCATGAGCGAAGCCGGGATCAATATCGATGCCCTGACCATCCAGGACGCCTCGGCCTACGTGCTGGAGCTGTTCAGGGCCAGAGGTAAATCGCTCAAACGAATCGCCTCGGCGGCCAGCTACAACTCCATGCGAAAAGACTCGGCCCAGTTTGCCCTGATACGCCTGCTGGCCGAAGACGGCAAAACCAATGCGGCCATCGACCTGCTCTCCCGACACGACTACACCTTCGACATCATGCCGGTTATCACCGTTCAGCTGGACAACCGGCCCGGCGAGCTGGCCCGGATGGCCACCAAATTCGGTGAAGCCGGTATCAACATCAATTATGTTTATGGTTCGGTGGCCGGGCCGGACGCCAAGTGCCTGTTCGTTTTCTGCCCCGAAGACATCGAACTGGCGTCCAAGATCTTCGCCCAGGGCCAAGCGGGTCAATAGTCGCCACGGGCCAGCGGATGGCGGCACCGTCTGCGCCCGACCCTGAGGTCGAAACGGGCCCACGCCGGCCTGACTGCCAACCGCGGTGGTCTTTTGCGTTATGACCGCCGGTGACCGCCCTCATTCTTTTGCATTGATATTTGGATTTTCGTTGTCATATTAGCCGGTATACGCTCACGTACCTGCAACGAGCCCGCACAGCGTTTGCATAGAGGAGAGTCAGCATGGACAAAGACGATTGCGTAAAAGAGAAATGGTCAAGCCGCACCATCGGTTTGATTATTCTTCCCCTGGCCTTGGCACTGGGATTTTTGGGTTTTCTGATCCTTCCAGTGGTGGGTCTTTTCTTTTCGATCCCGCTTTTTATCCTCGCTTTCTTCTTTATCCTGGCACCGGAAAGCAAGGTCTGCCGTCTGATACTGCGCAGAGACGGCTGAACCGAACCGGATCCGGCGTCAGCGGCGTTCCAGGGGGGACGGCGGCGGTTCGCCCCATTGGCCGGGACCTGAACCAGAAGCGTCGGCGGAACTGACTGGGGTGTTTTCGGTTTCAGGGTCGATACTTGTGCATCGGGTTGAAAACGATCGGCAATGATCGCCATTCGACCCGGATGTCTTTCAGCAACCGGGTTGCGGCCTTGGGGCCATGTTTACTCAGGTCTCCCCCTTCAGACCGATCTGCCCGGCCACCTCGCGCATGCCCATGATGGTATCAGTAATCAAATCGCCCAGCTCCGCCCCCAACATCCCGGCACCCTTCTCTATGATGGAGCGATCCACACCGGCGGCAAAACGTTTGTCCTTCCACTTTTTTTTGACCGACTTGGCGTTCATGTCCATGACACTTTTGGTTGGCCGAACCAGAGCCGAGGTGGTCACCAGGCCGGTTAATTCGTCGATGGCAAAAAGAACTTTTTCCATATTGCTTTTGGGCTCCACATCGGTGCAGATACCCCAGCCATGGCTGACCACGGCACGGATCAGCGCCTCGGGCCAGCTGTTTTCCCTCAATATGGCCGCGGTCTTTTTGCAGTGTTCATCAGGGAACTGTTCATAATCAAGGTCATGGATCAGGCCCACAACACCCCAGGTATCCTCATCTTCACCGTATTTGCGGGCCATGTAACGCATGACCCCCTCGACAGCCAGGGCATGCTTGATCAGGCTTTCACTGCGATTGTACCTTTTCAGAAGGGCAAGTGCCGCTTGTCGGTTGGGAATCGGGTCTGGCATCGTCATCTCCTGTCGATCCGGGTTATCAAAGGCGGGCGGGCTGGCTTTTTATCCGTGCGCTTGGATTCGGGTTACGCTGGGGTGATACAGGCAATAACCGCATGGGTGCATGCGACCCCTTAGCACAGGCACGGCCGGTGGACAACCCCTATGACATTGGCCAACCGGGTCAGCACCTGCCCCGATGCAAGATCGGGCCTATTTTCTTGATGAAACCCTAAAAAGTTGCATTTTGGCGGCCGGCTGATATGATCAGGCACTGGCGCAATCATCAGCCCCACCTACGGAGTTCCGATTGAAGATCGTGGTTACCAATGATGACGGCTTTGACCAGCCGGGATTGGCTGCGTTGGTCAACGTGCTCGACCCCTTGGGCGAAGTCACCCTGGTCGCCCCGGCGTCCCAGCAGTCCAACGTGGGTCACCGGGTGACCATGAAGGCCCCCATCCGCGTCGACCGCCTGGACCAGCGCAGCTACGTCGTGCATGGAACACCGGCGGACTGTAGCCGTTTGGCCGTCAAGGAGTTCGTTCCCGATGCCGACTGGGTCATCGCCGGCGTCAATCCAGGGGCCAATCTCGGCAGCGACATTCACCAGTCCGGCACCGTGGCTGCGGCCCGCGAAGCGGCTATCTTAGGGGTGCGGGCTGTGGCCGTTTCCCAGTACATCGCTCGAGACTGGATCGTTGACTGGTCAGCCGTGCAGGTGCAGACGTCACGGTGGCTGCCCGACCTGCTTAAAAGATCGCTGAGGACGGGACAGTTCTGGAATATCAATCTGCCCAGCCCCCTGACCACCAGTTGCAAACTCGCCCAGCGCGTCTGCCCCTTGGACAAACATCCCCACGACTACCGCTACACGTATGCAGACGGCACTTACCGTTACCGAGGGATCATTCACGACCGCCCCCGATCAGACGGCAGCGATGTGGCCGTCTGCTTCGGCGGCATGCTTGCCATGACCCTGTTGGAGATATGACCGTATGAATTTCTGTTCCCAATGCGGCAGACCAGTGACACTCGTGGTCCCGGCCGACGATGACCGGCCGCGCCATGTCTGCCCGGACTGCGGCGTCATCCACTACCAGAATCCCAAACTCGTGGTGGGCTGCATCCCTGTCTGGGATGAGCGCATCCTCATGTGCCGCAGAAACATCGAACCCCGCAAAGGCTACTGGACCCTCCCCGCTGGTTTCCTGGAAAACGGCGAGACCGTCGCTGCTGGTGCCCGGCGGGAAACGCTGGAGGAGACGGGGGCAGTTGTTACCAGCCTGACCCCTTACCTGATGGTCGATATTGTTCACATTGGCCAAATTTACCTGATGTTCCGATCCCGCCTTCTGGCCCCGCAATTCCACCCCACCCGCGAAAGCGCCGAGGTGAAACTGCTGACCGAAGCGGACATCCCCTGGGACGACATCGCCTTCAAAGTGGTTGAAAAAACATTGCGACACTACCTGCGGGATCGGCCCTCCGGCCGATTCACCTTTCAGACTGACCAGATTCAAGTCAAACCGGTCGACAAATAGTGTCCATCCATAGACGGTGATTGCGCCCACTATCGGCGTTGCGCGCTACCCTTCGTCAGCGCGGCGCACCGCCCGTTCGCTGCCTGCGGCACCCGCTTCCTATCGAAACCGCCGGCCCCGTCCGCTAACTGGTGTCCATCCAGAAACGAGGAAATTTGATCGAGATCAAGGCATGCGAAAAATTTTACCACAGGCATATCGTTGATATTCCGAGGATAAAATTTTGAGCCCGACGCAGACGTCGGGCGAAATAACCGCTTATGGCTGGGCACTAACCGTATTTTAGCCGGATCCTAACACGCGCCTAACAGTGGCGGTCCATATTCCCTCCGCAACATGAGTCGAATACTGCGCATCGACAACCACGAACCAAACAAAAGGAGAACAAAATGATGCGGAAATTAGTTGTGAAAAGAACCCTGGTGACCGTGGCGGCCTTGCTGACCCTGTCGACGGCCTCCCAGGCCTCCGACCTGGTCGACCCCAACCTCAAACCCTATCAGCCGGTTTCGGGGGTGTCGGGCAACATCAAGAGCATCGGTTCCGACTCGATGAACAACACCATGACCCTCTGGGCCGAAGGCTTCCTGGGGCAGTATCCCAACGTTCAGATCGAGATCGAGGGCAAGGGCTCCGGCACCGCGCCGCCGGCCATGATCAGCGGCACCGCCCAATTCGGTCCCATGAGCCGACCCATGAAGGGCGAAGAGATCGACAACTTCGAGAAAAGCTACGGCTACAAGCCCGTCGAGTTGGCGACCAGCATCGACATGCTGGCGGTGTATGTCCACAAGGACAACCCCATCGAGTGCCTGAGCCTGCAACAGGTGGACGCCATCTTCTCCAAAACCCGGCGCGGCGGTCATGACCAGAATATCCGGACCTGGGGCGATGTGGGCCTCACCGGCCAGTTCGCCAATATGCCCATCAGCCTCTACGGCCGCAATTCGGCTTCGGGAACCTACGGCTTTTTCAAGGACAACGCCCTGTTCGGCGGTGACTACAAGGACGAGGTCAAGGAGCAGCCGGGCAGTTCCTCGGTGGTTCAGGGTACCGCCAGTGAGTTGGGCGGGATCGGTTATTCCGGCATCGGTTATATGACCGCCGACGTGCGGGCCGTGCCCCTGGCTTCGACCCCCGACGGCAAGTGCGTATCGGCCACCCCGGATAACGCCTACACCGGGGAGTATCCTTTGGCCCGGTACCTGTATGTCTATGTGAACCACAAGCCCGGCAGCACCATGGACCCCCTGCGCCGGGAATTCATCCGCTACGTCTTCAGCCGGGAAGGTCAGGAGGACGTGGTCCGCGACGGCTACTATCCGATCACCCAGGTAATCGCCGAGGAACAGATGTCCACGGTTGGCATCCGCTAAGCAGCGTTCCGGACTTGCAGCTCCGGTGGCGCAGCAGTTGATGTGCGTCCGCCACCGGAGCCCCTACTTTTAGTTCCCGCCATCGGGGCTGCGCTGTTTCAACACCTTGATCTTACGGCTGCAATAATGAACACGCAAAAAAAATTCACCGGTGCCGGTCGCCGTTACACCACCAAAACCAGCGTTAAAATGATCGAGCACCTTACCAAAACGCTGATAACGTTGGGCGGGGTCGGGACCATCATCGCGGTGGCTGGGGTGTTTGTTTACCTGACCAGCGTGGTGGTGCCATTGTTCGCCGGGGCCGACTGGAGCTTGCGCCACCAGGTGGCCGGAGTTGATGCGGCCGCCAAGTCCGGTCAGCACCTGGTTGCTGACGAGTTTTTGCTTTCCGCCTGGGTTATCGAGGAGCAGGGGAGCCGGATTCGCTCCTTTCGCCTGGATACCGGTGAGACCCTGATCAGTGATGACCTTTTTGGCGGCGACACTCCCTTGGCTATTACATACGAGCCCAACTCGCAGATGATCGCCGCCACCTTCCCGGATGGCCGGATACAATTGAGCGCGGTGGCCATTAAAACCGAATTTCTCACCGATGAAAGCGTCCTGCCGGCCCGGCTCAACGCTTTGGAAATCGGCCAGATCGCCAATTATGAAGGTGGGGTGGTGCAGCGAACCCCGGTGGGTCAGCTCCGCCGCCTGCGGCTGGAAATCAACCACCAGCCGCCCATTGCCACGGAGATCGAAGCGCTGATGCTCATCGATGTGGCCGTGTTGACCACCGGGCCGGTCATCACCACCCTGGCCGCCGACGGCCGGTTGCGGGTGCAGAACATCGCCATCCGCCGCAACATGCTCACCGGCCAGACCACCACTTCGGTCAGCGGCGGGGAGCTGGCGCTGGATCTGACCGCCCATGGCCTGCCCCGCCAGGTCGTGGTGTCCGGGCGGGGGGATACGGTGTACCTGATTTGGGAGGACGGCCACCTGGTCCGGGTGGACAGCCGCGATACCCGGCAACTGGTGGTGGCCGAAGAGGTGAATCTGCTGCCGAAAGGGGATGCCCGGGTAACCGCCGCCGTCGCCCTGATCGGAAAAACCACCCTTATTGTCGGCGACTCCCGGGGCCGGGTCCGGGCTTGGTTCCGCACCCGGCCAGAGGGGGCGGCCAGTTCCGACGGCGGCGCCTTGACCATGGTCCACGATCTGGGGCAGGGGCCGGCCGCGGTTGCCAGGCTCTCGGCCTCCATGCGGACCCGGCTGTTGGCAGCCGGTTTTACCGACGGCACCGTGCAGGTTTACCATGTTACCAGCAACCAGCTTCTGGTGGAGGAAACGGCCGGGGTCGGGCCGGTGGCGGCAGTGGCCCTGGCCCCCCGGGATAATCTCTTGGCCGTCCTGACCCCCGCCGGTTTCACCGCCTGGGAGATGGACCTCAAACATCCCGCCGCCAACCTCCATACCATTTTCGGCAAGGTACATTACGAGGGGTTGAACGAGCCGCGCCATGTCTGGCAGTCCGCCAGCGGCACCGACGATTTCGAGCCCAAGTACAGCCTGACCCCGTTGATCTTCGGAACCCTCAAGGCCACCTTTTACTCCATGCTCTTCGGGGTGCCTTTAGCCCTGCTGGCGGCCGTTTACACCAGTGAGTTCATGGAAAGCGGCGGCCTGCGCACCAAAATCAAACCCCTGGTCGAGGTGATGGAAAGCCTGCCTACGGTGGTCCTGGGTTTTCTCGCCGCCCTGGTGTTCGCCACCTTTGTCGAAGGGGCGGTGGCCGGGGTGCTGGCGGCCTTCTTTACCGTGCCGCTCTGCTTTGTGCTGGCCGCCTATCTCTTTCAGTTGCTGCCGGTGGAAAAATTTGTCCGGATGTCCCAGTTTCGCTTCTACTTCCTGCTTTTTCTGGCCCTGCCGGCGGGCATTTTTCTGGCCGGCCAATTTGGTCCCATTGTCGAATATCTCCTTTTTTCCGGTGACATCAAGGCCTGGCTCGACGGGCAGGTGGGCTCCGGGACCGGGGGCTGGTTCATCATGTTCCTGCCGCTTTCCCTGCTGGCCGTGGTTTTTCTCCTGGGCGGATGGATCAACCCCTGGCTGCGGGAACGGGTGGCCAATTGCTCCCGCTTCCGTACCGGCGTGGTGGAGGCAGGCAAGTTCGCCGTGGGTACGGTTGCAGTGCTGACCCTGGCCTGGCTGCTGGCCTCGCTGCTGACCCTGATCGGTTTCGACTCGCGGGGGGATTTCCCCCTCATCGGCCAGGTCATGGGCACCTACGTGCAGCGTAATTCCCTGGTGGTGGGTTTCGTCATGGGCTTTGCCATCATCCCTGCGGTGTACACCATCGCCGAGGACGCCCTTTCCAGTGTGCCGGAGCACCTGCGTTCAGGCTCCCTGGCCGCCGGGGCCACCCCCTGGCAAACGGCGACCCGAATCATCATCCCCACCGCCGCCAGCGGTCTCTTTTCAGCGGTGATGCTAGGCCTGGGCCGAGCGGTGGGGGAGACCATGATCGTGCTGATGGCCACCGGCAACACCCCGGTGATGGAATGGAACATCTTCAACGGTTTCAGGACACTGTCGGCCAATATCGCGGTGGAACTGCCGGAATCAGTGATTTTCAGCACCCATTACCGGATTCTCTTCCTGGCCGCACTGACCCTGTTTTTGATGACCTTCGTGGTCAACACCCTGGCCGAAGTGGTGCGCCAGCGTTTCCGCAAGCGAGCTTACCAGCTATAATTTGAAAATGAGCCGAAAAAAAGTGCGTCACACCAATTTTAAAGCCGATTTGAAGATGCCGGGGACCCCTGCGGCCCGGCAGGCGCCGGACTCCGGCGGCTCCCGTGCCCCTGCCCCGCAAGCCGGGCGGATCTGGCGCAAAGGCACGGGCCGGGGCGCCACCCTGGCCGCCCATGGTCAGCCCATGGTCTGGCTGGCCGGCGGTATGCTGGCCATCTGCGTAGTGATGATCATCGGCCTGATCCTGCTGGTTACGGTGCGAGGAGTGGCCACCTTCTGGCCCGGCCCTCTGGTCAGCTTCGTGCTGGCCGACGGCCAGGTGGTCAGCGGTGAGATCACCCGCACCGGCTCCTACGAGCCCCGGCCCGAACTGATCCTGGCCTTGCCGCCGGAACATCAAGCCAAGGCCGAGGCCCTGCTGGCGGAAAATGACGGCCGCTCCCATCGTGACCTGGTCCGGACCGGCAACTTCGAGCTGGATGGAAACCACTTCAACTGGGTCAGTGATTTCACGGTGGCCGAAAAACACCACCCCCAATGGGGACTGGTGATCGAGCGTCTGACCTGGGGCCGCTTCTACGGAGAACCCCGCGAATTCAGGGTTGACGGGCAAGTGGTGGCCGATACCCCTGAAGCCGCCTGGGCCCAGTTCAAAAAACATCACGGCGAGGCCCGGAAACGTTGGGGGGAGCGCCGCCGCCTGGAGAGCAAGGCCTTGGGCAGAATCAACCATGCCCAGGAAAAGGCGCGCCTGAAGGTGCGCGAGGCGGAGCTAGCGCTGCAACAGGCCCGGATTCAGCACGGCAGTAATTCGGCGGCCTATCGCATGGCCAGGGAGGACCTGGACCGGCGGCAGGAAGTTTTCAACCAGGACAACCAGGGGTTTGCCGCCCAATACCAGCAAGTCCGCCAGCAGATCAATGCCCTGAACCGGGAAAACGACCGCTATCAGATGCGGTTGGTCACCTATGACGGCCACGAGAAAATGCTCGGGCTGGCCGAAGTGGTCCGGGCCTATCCCGCCAACCAGGTGGGCCTGCTCAATCGGATCGGCATCTATCTGGATCGCTGGCTGGAATTCCTGCGCGACGATCCCCGCGAAGCCAACAGTGAAGGCGGGGTGTTCCCAGCCATCTTCGGTACCGTGGTCATGACCCTGATCATGGTTGTCTGCGTAGTGCCCTTCGGCGTGCTGGCCGCCCTTTACCTGCGCGAATACGCCAAGGCCGGTCCCCTGATCAGCACCATCCGGATCGCGGTCAACAACCTGGCCGGGGTGCCCAGCATCGTTTACGGCGTCTTCGGCCTGGGCTTCTTCTGCTACCTGGTGGGCAGCAGTATTGATGACTTGTTTTTCACCGCCAAGCTGCCATCACCCACCTTCGGCACCGGCGGCATTCTCTGGGCCAGCCTGACCCTGGCCCTGCTGACCCTGCCGGTAGTGATCGTGGCTACCGAGGAGGCCCTGGCGGCGGTGCCCGGCTCCATGCGGGAAGGCTCATACGCTTGCGGGGCCAGCAAGTGGCAGACCATCCAGCGCATCGTGCTGCCCCGGGCCCTGCCCGGAATCATGACCGGGATGATCCTGGCCATGGCGCGCGGAGCCGGCGAGGTGGCTCCCCTAATGCTGGTCGGAGCGGTGAAACTGGCGCCCGAGCTGCCCATTGACGGTTTTGCCCCCTTCGTCCACCTGGAGCGCAGCTTCATGCATTTGGGCTTCCATATTTACGATCTCGGTTTTCAGAGCCAGAACAGCGAAGCGGCCATTCCCATGGTCTTTACCACCACCTTGCTGCTGATTCTGATCATTACCCTGCTTAATCTGGGGGCAATCTACACGCGGAACCGGTTGCGGCGAAAATTCATGGTCAGCGCAGTTTAACTCAATAACCAGTGGTGTTTTCGAATGGCCAATCAAGAAAAACGTCCCGATGTAATGACCCAACGGCAGGACAGGCCCATGCCGCTGATCGACAAACCGCCCCGCAAAAGTCGCCTTCAGGCCATTTCCGCCGGAAAATGGTTCCCGCCCGTGGTGGACCCGGCCCTGCGTCAGGAGGAGATCGTCCTGGCTATCAAAGATTTCTGCCTCTGGTATGGGCTGGCCCAGGCTCTATTCGACGTCTCGTTGGACATTCCTTACGGCAAGGTCACCGCCATCATTGGACCCTCCGGTTGCGGCAAATCGACCCTGCTGCGCTCGGTCAACCGCCTCAATGATCTGGTCGATGCGGTGCGGATCAAAGGCGACATGCTGCTCAACGGTGATTCAATCTACGGCCGGGGGGTCGATGTCATCGAGTTGCGCAAACGCATGGGCATGGTCGCCCAAAAACCCAACCCCTTTCCCATGACCATCTACGAAAATGTCGTCTACCCCCTGCGCATCGACGGCATCAATGACCGCCGGCTCCTTGACGAAGTGTGCGAAAAGTCAATTCGGGGAGCCGCCCTGTGGAACGAGGTCAAAGACCGCCTGCAACAAAGCGCCCTGGGCCTTTCCGGCGGACAGCAGCAGCGCCTGTGCGTGGCGCGGGCCATTGCCTCCGAACCGGAAATCCTGCTGATGGACGAACCCTGCTCGGCATTGGATCCCATCGCCACCGGCAAGATCGAGGAGTTGATCGACCAGCTGCGCGGCGAATACACCATCCTGATTGTCACCCACAACATGCAGCAGGCGGCCCGGGTCAGCGACTACACCGCTTTCATGTATCTGGGCCAACTGGTGGAATACGGTCCGACCCCGGCCTTCTTCCAGAAACCCAAACTGCAGGAGACCGAAGATTATATCACCGGACGCTTCGGTTGATATCGTTCCGCCAAAGCGGGTGGCAGGCTTTTTGGCCAGGTCAGGCATCCGCGAGACAGATAAAAACCAAAAAGGAGAATGCGATTATGAAAAGAAGTATGGGTACCCTTGCGTTGGCCGTCGGTTTGAGCCTGTTTTTCAGCTGTGCCACCGGTACGGTAGCCGGCAACGTTTCCCCTGCACAAAACGCCTCTTATGAGCGAGCCGGCTTCGAAACCAGGATTGACAAGGGCGGCCGGCTGTGGGTGTTTGAATCCGGCAGTAAGGCCCTGGCCGACTACGACGGCAAGGGCGCCCCGGCGAAGCACATCGTTCGACCCCTGGCCGGACCCGGCGGCATCACCCTGAAGGCGGCTGATGGCCACACCATCGACGCCTACCTCCTGGCCCGCCCCGGCTTCGTTACCCGCATCGACAAACGGGGCCATCTGTGGGTGTTTGAATCCGGCAGCCAGGCCCTGGCCGACTACGACAGCAAGGGCGCACCGGCGAAGCACACCGTTCGACCATTGGCCGGACCCAAACAAATGACCATCAAGGCAGTTGACGGCGCAATCATTGACCAGTACCTGCAGGCTGCGCCCTATCTCTAATCAGGGTCCTTCATCCTTGACCATCGTTTGCGCAGCGACCGGTCCGGTTGATCAGCCGGGCCGGTCGCTGGTGTTCAAAACGTGGCCGCCATTTCAGGTTATTGAATGATCCCGGTTACATGGATCGGGATGGTGGGCCGCAGGGCGCTGTCGGTGTGCAGGTACACGGTATCGACATACCGCCCGGGCTCCTGCCGGGTGTTTTCGATGCGGATAGACCAGTCCCTCAACCCGTCGCCGCTGCGCTGGACCAATTCATAGGTGATGAACTCCCCGCGCCGGGCCTGGATTCGTTTGATCGTAAAGGGGTAATCCGCTCGAGGGACGATCGCCACCTCTACGGCCAGCAGGCTTCCGGCCGGGCCGGCCAGGCGCACCCGTTCCGGGCGGATGTCGGCGAACTTTTCCACTATTCCGGTTACGGCCACCTCAATCCAGGGCCGGTCGGGGTCGTCGGTCTGGATGCGCACCCGCTCCCGGATGGTCCGCCCCCCGTAGCCGCTGGTATTGAACTTGACCTGGATCGTTCCCTCCTGCCCGGGAGGGATCCGCCGCGTGCTCGAGGCGGTGGTGCACCCTCACCCGGATTTGATGTTCAGGATATTCAAAATCTCGTCGCCCCGGTTGTGCAGAATGAAATCGTACAAAATCGGGACCCCCTCCACCACCGTTCCAAACTCAAAGAGACTTTCGGCAAGAAAGGCTTCCGGAGCAGGGCCGACAGGGTCAGCTGTGCTCAACGCCGGCGCGAGCAGGATACTCAAAATGATCCAACCGTACAGAGCCTTGCTGAACATGGTGTCTCCTTTACTCGTGTGAATCCGGACGGCTCGCTTCCAATTCCGCCATCAGCGCATCGACGCCGGTTGCAATGCTGCGGCCGCCGCTGTAGCGGGTCATCTCCTGGTCCGGTCGGGTCACGACACAGGTGGGGGTGCTTTTGACTTCAAAGCGGTTGATCAGTGCCACCCACTGGTCGAATAGGGGCTTGACATCCAGCAGCGCCAGCGGGATGTGGTTTTGCCTGAGCGCCTGGATCAGGTCGCCTTCTGAATGCACCGTTTTGGCCTTGGCGATATCAAACAAAACTTGTCGAATTCGTAAAATGTCGGCAAAGCTGCTGGACGCATTGGCCGCGTAAAGGAAATAGCGCGAAAAAACCGGTGTCAGCGCATAGATGGGCATATCCACAAAAGTGATTCTGGCGCCCATCTGGTGCAGTTTCACCAAAGCGTCGTCCAGGTAGGGCTCCACCGCCCGGCAGGGCGGGCAGAAATAATCCGTGAAAATAAGAACTTCGATCGGCCCGCAACCGTAAGAAAAAAGGCTGCGCGGCGCCTGACCCGCCGAAGCCGGCGCGCTTGCCAAAAACAAGCACACCATCAACAGAATCATTGGGCCGGTTCGCGACACATTGCCTCCTTGATCGGTACGATGAGTTGTGTTGGCGTCATTTTTTTACCTGGGGCGCCCGCGGCAGCCATAACCACACCGGCCGTCATCCACTGGTTAACCCCGATAAAAAAGCTGATCAACCATCTCTCGAAAAACCCCTATTGGTGTTTTTGGTTCGCAATGCCGGAACCGCTTTGATCTTTTGGTTCAACCCCAATCCGGGCGAGCTGTTTGAGGACCTCGGGTTCCGGGAAGAAACCCACGTTTCGAAACGTTTCCCGGCCCGTGGCATCGTAAAACACCTGAACCGGGATGGACCGAACGCCATAGCGGGCCGCCAGGAGTTGGTCCTCCCCCACATGGACGAACACGACGTTCAACTGCTCCGCAAAGGTATGGCGCAGCTTCTCCAATATGGGTTGCATCATGTCGCAGGGAACGCAACCGGCGGCGCCAAACTCAACCAGAGTCGGCTTGTTGGAAAGACGGGCCTGATCCACTGGATTGTCCAGGGCAAGACGGCTCTGGGATTCCACCCAGCTTGCATCAACGCGCAAATTCACCGATTCCGCCAATGCGGAGATGGTTGTCATGACGGCGTGCTGCTTTTTCTCTTGGAGCAGATAGTGCCGGATAGCGTCCTGGACCTCTTGGAACGACGCGGCACCGATCATTTCGCGGTTGGACTGGTAAAAGGCCATAAGCTCGCTTTCGGAAACGGAAACGTCAGCGAACTGGCGCTCGAACCATGTCTGGATGCGTTCATCATCGTCTCCGCTGTTCGGAATAGCGGCTTTGTCCGCCTCATTCACGAGCATCCGACGGGTGGCTTCCTGATCCAAGATAAAGAGCAGGTGCTTTTCGAGTTGTCCGCGCACTGCGGGCGCTTCCTGATTGACGACCGCCATCAGTTCCGCACGCGTAATTTCAATGCCTTCGGCGACTAACAGGATCGATCCGTCCAACGGTTCCAATTTGGCGTAACTCAAAACTCCCAAGGCCAGCATCGGATATTTGGCCTTCACGGTCAGTTGTTGCGCGCCCTGAACCGTGGCGGCCGTGAGCGCCAAAAACGCACCCAAGAGAAGCCACAGGCCCAATAACCGGATGCTGCGATGTTTATTCAGTGGTCGGAAAACGTGCATGATTACCCTTTCGGCCTTTACGGTGTCATCTTAAACGGGTGATTGTGTTGCTTTCCACCTTGCAATCGGATCCATCACACCGACAGCGGCGCTGTCAGCTCACGCCCAGCTTGGCAAGGTTCTCGACAATCCGTTTTTTGTCCATGAAACCGGTGTGCCGGTACACTTCCCGTCCGCTGACATCAAAGAAAATTTGGGTCGGAATGGCCCGGATGCCATATTTTTTGGCTTCGGACGGGTCCTTCCACACATCGATAAAGATGATATCGGCCCTTCCGGCATATTCCCTTTTAAGCTCTTCCAGAATAGGCGCCATCATTTTACAGGGAATGCACTCTGTGGCACCCAGGTCGATCATGGTCACCCGGCCGGTGGTTGGTATCGTGGACAAGTCCGGGGCAATGGCCCCGTTCACCTCCGGCCCAAGGGACGCTGAGGGCGGCTGCATCATTTTGTAGAGCACCAAAAGGGCAACAACGGCCAGGGCTGCAACGAGTATTCGATTCAGCTTCATGGTTTAAACCTCATCCGCAGAACCAGCCCCCGCGTTGATCCAAGCGAGCACCTCTTCTTTCTTGGGTATCTTGCCCACCGACTTGACTTCGCCGTCGATTACCACCGCAGGCGTGCCGAACACCCCGTACCCCGCGATTTTCATCACGTCGGTGACTTTTTCCACATCCACCGCTACACCGGCCTCGGCAACCGCCTCCCGGACCACGGTTTCCGCCTGTTGGCATCTGGGGCAGCCAGGTCCCAAAACTTTGATTTCCATAATAAAACTCCTTTAAGTGGTGGTTTTGGTCGGTCAAGCCCAATCGTCAGCGCCGGCAAATGGATTCACGATGAAAATCGGACAGTCGGGCCAGCAGGACCGCCACCTCGGCGTCCTCCTCCAGCCAGTGACGCAGACTTCCCAACAAGGCACTCGCATAGGGATTGCAGACGCCTTCTGCCAGCCGATAGTTGACCCACAGCCCCTCTTTGGAAGCGGTGATCAAGCCGGCCTCTTCTAAAACCTTGAGGTGCTTGCTGGTGGTCGACTGCGCCAGACCCAAGGCCTCTTGGATTTCACACACGCAAAATTCCCTGCGCTGGAGCAGTTTGACCATCTTGACCCGGTTGGTCTCAGACAGGGCTTTCATGACTTTGATAAATTCACGCATATCCCCCCCCGTCATATCGCTACATGCAAATTTATAGATTTACTTCGTTTTGTCAAGAAAAAAAAGGGGCCGCCAACTCATATCGATTCAATTGAAACCGTTCGGACATGGGCGCCGCAGGTCAGCTGAAAAAAATTTGATGGACCAATTTGGCACAGAGGGCAAAAAGGATGAAACTGAAAATGAACCGAATCCTTTTCGCTTTCAGCCGGGTACTCATAATTCGTGCGCCGGCCTGTCCCCCGGCCAAAGAGGCGGCCGCGGCGGGCAGAATAAACCACCAGTTGATTTTTTCCAGGATGGCATACCCCAAAAAGCCGGCCAAAGAGGAGAAACAGACGATGAAGGTGGAAGAGGCCGCTGCGATTTTGGTGGGTGTCTTAAGACCATAGATCAGCAGGGGCACGATAAAAACCCCGCCACCGATACCCAGCAGACCGCCCATCAGTCCGATACAACCTCCGATGACGAGTCCGCCGGCTATCTTTTTGGTTGGCCGGATTGCGGCGTCTTTGATCTCTGCCGGCGGCGGCATGAGCATGCGAGTACCGGCCAGAGCGAGAACGCCGGCCATAAGGAGCATAAACGGTCGCAGATCAATACGGCTGTTGACCAGCGCCCCCACCGGTGCAGCCAGACTCGATGAAAGAATCAAGGGAATGGAGAGGGAAAAGTCCACCATTTTTTTTTGGGAGTAGGTGAATGACGCCGAGGCAGCCGCGATCAGGTTCAGGAACAAGGACGCAGATGCCGCCTCGGCCTTGGCAAAACCGAGGATGATAAAAAGCGGGGAAAAGATCAGCCCCCCGCCAAGGCCGACCATGGTCAGCAGCAGTGAAATGAAAAAAACGGCAACCGCCAGAATGACGGACAGGCTCATGGAAAAGACCGCCTGAATGGGTAGACCGGAAAGGGCGCCGTTAAGGCCGCTGCCTGACCCAGAGATCCCGCTGCGGGAAGGGTATAGCGATCCCCCCCCTATTCAGCGTCTTGTAGGTTTCCATGTAGAGTTCGTGACTGATACGACCCCGATCCGCCGGGTCCGTGATCCAGCAGAGCAGTTCGAAATCGACGCTGGAATCACCAAAACCGCGGTTGCGTACGCGCGGCTGGGGGTTCTTGGCTACTTCCGGATGCACCTGAGCGACGCTGCCGAGCAATTCGCACACGTGATCCAGGTCGCTGCCATAGGCCACCCCCACCTTGATGCGCATGCGGTAGCGATCACGTAATCCACCGGATTCATTTATTATTTTCGAATTGGCCATCTCCGAATTGGGGATGACGATCTCCACATCGTCGCGGGTGCGCATGCGGGTGGAACGGATTCCCACGTTGACCACAAAGCCGCGCTCGCCGCCGCTGAGCACGATGTAGTCCCCCAAACTGTAGGGCGCGTCGGCGATGATGAAAAAGCCCGCAAACAGGTTGGCCAGGGTATCGCGTGCAGCAAAACCGACTGCAATACCGATGATACCGGCCGACGCCAGCCAGGCGGTGGGGTCGATGTTCCATACTTGCAGCAAGGCGTAGGCACCGATGGCCAGAATGATCACGGTCATGACCAGGTCAAACAGCGGGATGGTGCGT
Organism: Desulfosarcina sp.; assembly: GCA_046484885.1. Lineage (GTDB taxonomy): Bacteria > Desulfobacterota > Desulfobacteria > Desulfobacterales > Desulfosarcinaceae > Desulfosarcina. The sequence goes on from JAWOIA010000075.1 coordinate 60,192, forward strand.
TCCTCAACGATGGCAAAGCGGTTGCGTACCTGACCGAGTATTTCCAAACCCACATTGCTGGCCCGCATGGCCGCCCCGATCAACTGCAGAATCAGGATGCTCATTAGCAGCCGGATGATCACCATCTCAGCGAAGGCGCCCAAAGCCAGTACCTGAACCGCGACCACCAAAGCGACATAACCGACCGCCAGGGCCGCCACCCGGGCAACGATACGCAGCAGTTTTTCATCCAGCGTGGTGGTGGTTCGCGCAGTGATTTTCAACCCCCAGAAAAGGATGAACTTTCGCGCCACAACCGCCAGGGACAGCCCCACGACAACCACGATCAAGGAGAGGAAAAAGGGATAGCGGGCCAGAAAATCCCACGTGCCGGTCAACACGTCAGGCAGCCACGGGGGTGCATCGGCAACAGCGTTGGACTGGGTTGCAGACATGAGCAGAACCTTGATTACGGGTTTCCAAACAAGGCCTTTGTGTATACACCCGGTGCGGGTGTGTCAACTTGAAAGGTGACCGCCGCCCCCCTCATCCCAACGAAAAAGGGCCTACGGTGAAAACCGCAGACCCTTGATTTTGCTGGTAGGCACGAGAGGATTTGAACCTCCGACTTCTTCCGTGTCAGGGAAGCGCTCTCCCCCTGAGCTACGTGCCTATGTGAGGTGCCTTCCTTACCACCGGGTCAACCCCCTGTCAAGGAAAATGGCGTGCCGGCAGCAACGGTCAAGGGATTGCCTAATCCGATTGGAGCATGTTCATGCCAATATAGACGTAGTGGAGCCCTGAAATCGCGGTCAGGGCAGCGGTAACAGGCACCAGCACCGCTTTAACCGCCTGTAAAATAGGAATGCCGGGAGCCATTAACGACACAATGACCATGGCGATTTGGGCAACCGTGGTACATTTGCTGACAAGGCTGGGGTGGATATGGTATTTTTTTTCCGTCAACGTCAGGATAGCGATACCGATGACAATCAGGATGTCCCGGGACAGAACCATGACCGTGAGCCAATCCGGGAGCATTCCCATAATGGCCAGACAGACAAACGCGGACATCAACAGCGCTTTGTCGGCAACCGGGTCCAGGTAAGCACCGATGAGGGTGCGCTGGTCAAAGTAGCGGGCGATGAAGCCATCCAGCCCGTCGCTGATGCCGGCCAAACAGAACACCACCAGCGCCGGTGTGATCTGGTCCCTGAGCAGCAGGATTACAAAAAGCGGCGTCAGCAGCAACCGGATCAGAGTCAGCGCGTTGGGGAGATTGATTGCCGCGTTGGATTGCCTGGTGCTCATGGGATCACGATCACTAGTGTACCAGCCGGATGCGAATAACTTCGGATGTCACTTCAAAGATGTCGATACCAAAACCGTCAAAGGTTCTCAACAACAGGGCGTCGGCCAGAGTGCGGGCAAGGCCCTGGTAACTGACGGCCATCACGGCTCGGTCCGCTGACATCTCGTTCATCTTCAGCTCCCTGACCCCGGACAGTGAAGCGATGGCCGTGCGCAGGCGGACGAAACTGGCGATATGACCAGCGGTGCCGTCCACCATCACCTCGATGACGGCACTGCGGTCCCGTTCTTCCTGCCAGGCGATCATGATCTGCCGGGCCAACTCGGCGCCGGCCGTTTCGCCTGCTCCAGCCAATGCAGCCCGACCGCCAGTGACATCATCGGCTCCGGAAACCACGGTTTTGTGGCTGCTACTGCCAATGGCCTGGCCGCTCTGAACCTGAAACGCCCGCGCCGCGACCACACCCTCAAAGGCCTTTATGCTTGCGCCCATGATATTGGTTGCCGTCAGGGCGGTACCGTGACCCAGAATCAGCACATCAGCCCCCAGCCGTCTGGCCAGCGGAATCATCTCGGTCTCCGAAGGATGCGGGGGCCTTCCCAGGGGTGCACTCAAATCGGGCGGGTCGATTATTTCGAAGCCGGACGCCTGGAGGGCCGTGATCATTGCCCCTTCAACAATGGTCCGCCCTCCCACCCGACGTTCGCCCCACCAGTAGGTGTAGTCCGCATCACTCACATTTTTTTCGGCCATCATGAGCAGGATCCTCGGATACACCTCACCGGCAAGGGCAAAGCCCAGCCGCGAAAGGTCCTGACTGACCCGGTCAACCGCAACATCGACCTGCACCAACACCCTGACGGTGGATCCGGATACCAGTTCGGTCAGTACCCGATAGTTCTTCACGTAGGTATTGCGCTGCGCCAAGATGCTGTCGTTGATGAGCTGAAAACGACGCACCACGGTATCGCTGGTCAGCAGTTCCATGACCACCTGGCCCACGGCGGCAGCCAAGGCATCATGGACGGCGTTTTCCCTGCCTGCGACCAGGTTCCGGTCATGCACCAACGCAGTGCCCAATACCTGATATTGCCTGACTACGGACCGGTCGCTCCCATAGCTGCCCGTGCCGCCAAGAACCAAGACAACGAAAAGGCAGATGGGCTTCAACCATCTCTTCATTGTGCCACAATCGGTCATTGTCTCCTCCCGCCCAAATCGTCAGAGCGACTGGGCAATGACACCGCATCCATCAACCGAAAGGCCTTTAGCGCCTGAGCTTGCAGGTGATCCATGCCTAAGTGGTCGCGGACACTAAACTTGTCGGGCCAGCGCATAATCGGCGATGTCGGCCAAAATGGTCCGCACCGCAGCGTCCCCGAACAGCTGCAGAGCCGCTTTGGCGATTTGAATATGGGCCTGCGCCTGCTCGCGAGTATAGACGATGCCGCCATATTGTTTGAGCAACTCGACCAGCTGCCCAAATTCTGCAACGGAAAAACCAGGGTTTTTAAGGATGGCGGCCATGCGCGCGCGATCCGGCTCGGGTGCCTGGGACCAGGCATAGATCAGCGGCAGGGTCATCTTGCCCTCCCTCAGGTCCGCGCCGGCCGTTTTACCCATCACAAGGCCATCTTGGGTGTAATCCAACAGGTCATCGGCCATTTGAAAGGCCAGGCCCAAATGGTGGCCGTAGTCCGTCAAGGCGTCGACCTGGTCTGTTGTTGCATGGGCCAACAAGGCCCCGGTCCGACAGGCGCCCTGAAACAACACGGCCGTCTTGCAGCGGATCACCTCCAGGTAAGCCGCTTCGGTCAGGGAGAGGTCTCCTTTTGCCTCCAGTTGCCGAATTTCTCCTTGGGACATTGTTTCGGTAATTTGGGCGATCACACGGATCACCGCCAACAGTCCCGTATCGGCGGCAATGGATAGTCCCCGGGCAAGCAGGAAGTCACCGGTCAGCACCGCCGAGGGGGTGTCCCAAACCTGGTGGGCCACCTGCCGCCCCCGCCGCCAGTCGGCCCCGTCAACCACATCGTCGTGCAACAGGGTCGCCGCGTGCAGGTATTCAAAAATGGTTGAGAAACGAGCGGCGTGACCACCCGAGTACCCGCATAGCCGGGCGCACAACACCATCAACAGGGGCCGCAGCCGTTTTCCGCCGCCAAAGAGGATGTGCCCGGCCACCTGCGACACCCGATCGAAATAGGGATTCAGGTTCTCAGTCAAAGCGCATTCAATGGCCGCAAGATCATCACTGACAGCGGCAATAATACGTTGTTTCAGGCTGATCACAACGCCTCTCCGATCAGGTCGTATGCCAGGGCATCGGTTATGGTCGCCAGGGTCACCTGTCCGATCGACAACAGGGGGTCCGGGGATCCCGTTTTAACCAGGGTCACACCGTCGACCTCCGGGGCTTGCCGCATCGTTCGGCCTTGGTAACGTCGCGGCTCGGGGGAAGATTCGATCAGCACCGGCAGCGTTTGACCAACCAGGGATCTCAGATTCTCGGCAGAGATCGTCATCTGGCGTTTCATGAGGGTGTCGTGGCGGAACCGGGCCACTTTTTTGGGAACGTGTGCCGGCAGACGATGGGAGGGTAAATCCTGGGCATCGGAGTAGACAAACACCCCCAAGTGGTCGAAACGAACCTGTTGTACAAATTGCAGCAGCTCATCAAAATCAGCCTCGGTTTCTCCAGGAAAACCAACCATGAGGGTCGTTCGGATGGCGCAACCGGGAACCGTTGATCGAATGCGCCCAAACAGATCCAGCAGCCGATGCGGGTCGTAGCGCCGACCCATTTCTTTGAGGATGTGAGGGGCGACATGCTGAACCGGCAGATCGAAATAGGGGCAGAGATTGCGGTTGGCGGCAACGGTCTCAATCACAGCGTCGCTGATGCTTTCCGGGTGGCCATATAAGAATCGAAACCAGACGTCCGCCTCCAGTTCGGCCAGCCGGGCCAACAGGGTGTCAAGACCAATGGGTATGGGCAAATCGCGGCCGTAGCCCGTGGTCTCCTGGGCAACCAGGGTCAACTCCGTGACACCATCGGCGATCAGCCGACGGGCGTCATCCAGGATAGGGTCCAGAGGACGGCTTTTCTGACGTCCGCGCAGCCGGGGGATAATACAGAAGGTGCAATGGCGGCTGCACCCCTCGGCAATTTTCAGGTAAGCCCTGTGGGTGTGCACCCGTTCCCGGACGGTGGTCGGCTCAAGCGTGATCTGGTCCAAATCCGGCAGCAGGCAGGTCCCAGCGTTGAGTTGCCCGCTCGCGGCTTCGACAATGCTCGCAAAAGCGGCTGTACCCAAAAACTGATCCACCTCGGGCAGCGCTTCGGCCAGGGCCTCCCGGAACCGTTCCGGCAGGCAGCCGGTCACCACCAGTCGCTGGCAGCAGCCCTCCTTTTTAAACCGCGCCAATGACAGAATGGTGTCAATGGATTCGTTGATGGCCGATTCAACGAACCCGCAGGAATTGACCACAATGACCGCGGCTTGGGCCGGGTCACGAATCAGCTCCCAGCCGGCCTGGCGCAATTGCCCGGCCATATTTTCACTGTCCACCTGATTGCGGGCACAGCCCAGACTTTCGATATATAGCTGCGTGGGGTTCTGCAACGATGGGAGCCCGATCTAAACCATCAATCGACGGTGTCTACATGCATTGAACATAAGGTCAGATGCCCGTGGCAAGCACGGGCATCGACAAATCCAGCCACCGCTTTTGCAGGCAAGGCCATCGCCATGGGGTGCGACCCTGGGATCAGCGCAAGCGGCTTATCCTTTCAATTGCTCAATCTCTTTGACGAGGGCCGGAACGACCTCGAACAGATCGCCCACGATGCCGAAGTCGCATTTCGAAAAAATAGGCGCTTCAGGATCCTTGTTGATGGCAACGACCACGCGGGATGAGGCCATGCCGGCCAGATGCTGAATGGCACCGGATACCCCACAAGCGACATAGAGGTTCGGAGCCACCACTTTACCGGTCTGTCCGACTTGATCGGAGGCGGATCGCCAACCTTCGTCCACAGCGCTGCGCGAAGCACCCACGGCGCCGCCAAGAACCTTAGCCAACGCTTCGACCAAGCTGAAATCGTTTCCGCCCATTCCCCTGCCACCGGTAACCACCACTTCGGCTTCGGTCAATTCGATCTTTCCGGACTCCATCTGCTTGTCAATGAGGGTCAGGTTGGTGCCGTCCAGGCTGACCGTCACCCGTTCGACCTCGCCGGCACCGGTTGCAGCGACGGCTTTCATGGCCCGGGGGCGAATAGCGACGATGGCCGGGGAGCCCGAGAGGCCCACATCCGCCAGAATCTTTCCGCCGTACATGGGGCGTGCAACCACAACCCGGTCGCCGTCCATTCGAACATCGACACAATCCATGGCCATGGGGGCGTTCAAGCGGGCAGAGAGCCGGGCAGCAATGTCCCGGCCGATGGCGGTGGCACCGACAATCACCACGGCTGGATCGGATTGGGCCACCAGTTGACCGGCAGCCGCGATGCAGGCGTCGGAAAGGCCGTCTTTCAGCCCCTCATGGTCGGCCACCAGGATCCGATCCGCACCATATGCGGCGGCTTGCGGGGCAATGGCTTCGATCCCGGCACCCATGACCGCCGCGATCAGCGGCCCGCCGGTTTTATCAGCCAGTTTCCGGCCTGCAGAAATGACTTCAAAAGAGATGTTTTTAAACACACCGTCGGCCTGTTCGGTGATGGCCAGTATTGCCTGTGACATGACATCCTCCCTGTATGGTTGAGCCCGAACCTGCATCGGCGTCAGGGTCGGGCACGGTCCGCATCGCAAAATCGCATCGGTCGGCTCGTCAGATTACCCGGGCCTCCTCCCGCAGCGCCTTGACCAGTGCCGCCGCCTTGGCGCCGGCACTCTCTCCGTCAATAATCCGGCCCCCTTTTCGCTGGGGCGGCAGCCGCATGGCCAGGATAGCCACCATGGGCTCTCCCGGATCGGTCCCGGTTCCCGACACGGTTCGGGTATCGATGGGTTTTTTCTTGGCCTTCATTATCCCCGGCAAGCTGGCATAGCGGGGCTCGTTGAGGCCTCGCTGGGTGGTGATCAACGCCGGCAAAGTTGTTTCGACCACCAGGTTGCCACCCTCGATGGTGCGGGTGCAGCGGATCCGACCCTCCGTCAACTCCTGACGAATCACCATGGAAACATGGGGGATCCCCATTAATTCGGCCACCGCCGGGCCAACCTGATAGCTGTCATCATCGACCGCCCGGTGACCGGCGATGATCAGCTCAAAGGCACCTTTTTTCAACTCTCCGGCCAGCACCTTGGCAGTGGCCAAACCGTCCAGCGATTTGCCCTCGGGATCGATGCGCACCGCGGTGTCAGCACCCATGGCCAGCGCCGTCCGCAGAGCTTCCACGGCTTTTTCCGGTCCCAGAGAGAAGACGGTTACACTGCCACCGACGGCACCCTTGATCTGGAGCGCCTCTTCCACGGCCATTTCATCATATGGGTTCATGACCCAATTGATATCATCGGTCTTGATGGCACGTCCATTTTCGGCAATCTCGATCATCAATTCGGTGGCCGGAACCTGTTTGAGTAATACGGCAATTTCCACGTTTCACCTCCCTTTGGGTGCCAATGGCCAAGGCGTGAATGGCACAGTACCCTGGACTGTTTGACTGGCAGATAGGTTATTTTTATCATAACCCATGAATATTATAACAATTGTTATCATCGGGCAGTCAGTTATATGAGACGGGCCGGATTGTCAACGGAAAACCATCGCCAGGTTGGATTTTTTGTGGCGGCAGTGCCGATCGGGCAAAATAACCATTTAGGAATGGACACGCCGAATCAGCATATTCGCGGCAATTGCTCGCCGGTGAGTCTATCCACGATACGCTCGCCGCCGATACGGGTTGTCATGAAAACGCGGCCCGGACGGTCATCCACCACCTCTCCGATCACGCAGGCGTGCGTGCCGTAGGTCGATTGCCGCATCACCCGCAGCACCGCATCGGCCTGACCCGCCGGCACCAAAGCGAGCAGTTTACCCTCGTTGGCCACATAGAGGGGGTCAAAACCCAGCAGATCGCAGATTCCGGCCACCTGAGGTCGGACAGGCAGGCGCTCCTCGTGGATGCGGATGCCTTTGCGGGATTGCGCGGCGATCTCGTTCAGAGCCGTACCCACACCGCCACGGGTGGGATCACGCAACACATGCAGGTCACACCCGGTACCCAGCATATCGGCCACCATGTGATTCAAAGGAGCCGAATCGCTCTGGATGTCGACGTCGAAGGCAAGTCCCTGGCGCCGGGTCAGAATGGTCATGCCATGGTCGGCCATCGTGCCGCTGAGAATGACCACATCTCCTGTTCGGGCATTGGCACTGGAGACATGCACCGTCTCGTCGAGGACGCCGATCCCGGCCGTGTTGATGTAGATTTTGTCCGCCGCCCCTTTGGGCACGACTTTGGTGTCACCCGTGACGACGCTGACACCGGCCGCCCTGGCGGCATAAGCCATCCGCTTCACTACCCGCTCCAGGTCGGCCATGGGAAACCCCTCTTCGATAATCATCCCCACGCTCAGGTACAAAGGGGTGGCGCCGCACATGGCCACATCGTTGACCGTGCCATTGATGGCTAGATCACCAATACTGCCGCCGGGAAAAAAGATTGGATCCACCACATAGGTGTCGGTGGAAAAAGCGATGCGACCACCGATCGCATTCAGGGTCGCCCCGTCATCGAGCTTGGCCAAGGCCGGATTGTCAAAGGCGGGCAGCATCAGATCGGCAATCAGGCGGTGGGAACGGATTCCCCCGCTGCCATGGTCCAGAAGAATCGTGTCCGGTTTCATGGGATGGTTTTATTTCCTCTTGGAGTCGTCAGGCCTTGCAACCGTCACCGTGGTAGCGGTAGTAGGCGGCACACGTGCCTTCGCTGGAGACCATGCAGGGACCCACCGGCACCACGGGGTTGCACACGGTCTGGTACAAAGGGCACTGGGGAGGAATTTTCATTCCAGTGAGGATTTGACCACAGGCGCATCCCCTGGGCTCGGGCGTCGATATCAACTGCAGGTTAAAGGCCCGGGCGGCATCAAAAGCGGCATATTTTGCGCGGATGGCCAGGCCGCTGGCCCCAATGGTGCCGAGGCCACGCCAGTGGGCGTCGACCACCGCGAACACCTCGTTCATTATCGCAAGCGCTTTTGCGTTGCCGGTCGACGAAACTGCCCGGGGGTAGGCGTTTTCAAGCGCCGGTGTGCTGGATTCCACCTGGTCAACCAGCTTGGCGATCGCCTGGAGGATATCAGTCGGTTCAAAACCGGCCACCACGCATGGCATCCCATGGTTCTGAAAAAAAGCGCGGTAGGCCTCCAGACCGATCATCGCAGAGACATGGCCAGGAAGAAGGAAGCCGTCGATGTTGATCTTTCCGTCAACCAGCGCCTCCAGAGCCGGGGGTACGATTTTGTGAGCTGACCATACAAAGAAATTCCCGATCCGCTGCCCGGATGCGGTCATAATGGCAGCGGCCACGGTCGGAGCAGTGGTTTCAAAACCCACCCCCAGGAAAACCACCCGCTTGCCGGGGTTCTCCCGCGCCAGGTTCAGGGCATCGACAGTGGAATAGACGATGCGCACATCGGCCCCTTCGGCCTTCTCCCGCTGTAACGAAGAATCACTGCCCGGCACCCGCATCAGATCCCCGAAGGTGGCCACCATGGTTTGCGGCTGTCGGGCCAAGGCGATAAAAGCGTCGATCTCTTGCTGTGCCGTTACGCACACCGGGCATCCCGGACCGGAGAGCAGCGAAACGGTCTGGGGCAGCAACGAACGGATTCCGCTTCTGAAAATGGAAACCGTGTGGGTACCGCACACCTCCATCAGTCGGATGGGTTTACGGCTGGAACGGCTGATGCGATCCACCAGGTAGCGGGCAATGACTATATCATGGTAGACGTCACTGTGTTTTTCGCTCATCACTTTGAACCCATTGGGTTTTTTTAATCGGGTCAGGAACCCGGCGACCCCAACCCGTTGCGAGGCCCAACCATCCTGAACAACGGTTACGGCAGGGTTTTCAACGGTTGACTTGGGCTGCCGCCACCACGGCCTGCCCCAGCGAGATGCCGCCGTCATTGGCCGGGACCAGTCGGTGGGTGAGCAGGTCGAAACCGTTTTTTTCCAGGGCAACGGTCAATCCGGTCAGCAGTCGGCTGTTCTGAAATACGCCCCCGCTCAATGCCACCTGATTGATGCCGGTGGCGCCGCGCAGGTGGCGACACAGTTGCTGGAACAGGAGAATCAGGGTGTTGTGGAACCGGGCGCTGACAACGGCCGCAGCAACCCCCTTTTGCACATCCCGTACCACGGCCCGAACAATCGGTGCGGTGGCGATGCGAAGGGTGACTTCTCCTTCCCAGGTGAAGCTGTAACAACCCGACTCGGCCTCGTCGGCGATCATCTCCAACTCCATGGCAGCCTGGCCTTCAAAAGCAGCCCGGCTGCGCAGCCCGGTAATGGCGGCCACCGCATCGAACAGGCGGCCTAAGCTGGAGGTCGGCGGGCTGTTGATTCGCTTTTCCATCATCTGCAGCAAAACAGCTACCGGGTGCCGGTCGGCGGCTGTCAACAGCGGCAGATTCAGTTCGTGCAATCCTTCCCCGAAGGCATCTCGCAAGTGGCTGAGGGCCATGCGCCAGGGCTCCCTGATGGCGGCGGCGCCACCGGGCATGGGTACCGTCGTCAGATGGGCTGCGCGGGAAAAGGCGTGGTATTCGGCCACCAGCACCTCCCCCCCCCAGATGGTACCGTCCGGCCCCAGCCCCGCTCCGTCGAAGGCGAGGCCGATCACCGGGCCGTCTGCCTGGTTTTCGGCCATGCAGGCGGCGATGTGGGCGTGGTGGTGTTGCACCTCAATCCAGGGTATTCCATCGCACGCGTGGGCGAAGCGGGTACTGCGGTAGTCCGGGTGAAGGTCGCAGGCCAACAGGATCGGGTTGATGTCCAGGATGCGCTTGAGATGGTCTACCGTGAGGCGGAAAAAATCTTCGGTGGCCCGGTTCTCCAGGTCACCGATATGTTGGCTGACAAACGCCTGCCTGCCCCGGGTGAGGCAGATGGTGTTTTTCAGCTCGGCCCCGCAGGCCAGTACTGGCGGCAGATCGTGTTTGACAAACACGGGCACGGGCACATACCCCCGGGATCGGCGAATCGGGCGCATGTGACCGGCGCTGTAGCGAACAATGGAGTCATCGCTGCGCAGATAGATATCGCGGTTGTGGACGAGGAAATCATCGGCAACCCCTGCCAGCCTGGCAAAAGCCTCGGCGTTGTCAATGGCGATCGGCTCTTGGCTCACATTGGCGCTAGTCATCACCAGGGCGGTAAAACCGGCATCCATGAGCAAATGGTGCACGGGCGTGTAGGGCAGCATGATGCCGAAGCAGCGGTTGCGGGGTGCAACCGACTCGGCAATGGGCGTCCGCTGACGTTTTTGCACCACAACGATGGGGCGTTGGATGGACCTCAGCAGGTTCTCCTCGGGCTCTGCCAGCAGGGCGATTGCCCGAGCCCGATCCAGGTCGGCACACATCAGGGCCAAGGGCTTTTCCTCGCGGTGCTTGCGGCGGCGAAGGCGTTCGACGGCACCGGCGCGGGTGGCATCCACGACCAGATGAAAGCCGCCCAAACCTTTGACGGCCACAATGCGTCCGGCTTTGATCCGATCGGCAGCGGCAGTGATGGGGTCAACCGGTTCCAAAGCCACCCCGCGGGCATCGCACAGCGTCAGCCGCGGGCCACAGACCGGGCAGGCATTCGGTTGGGCATGGAAGCGGCGGTTGCGGGGGTCGTCATACTCGGCCTGACACAGGGGGCACATGGTAAACCGCCGCATACTGGTCTTGGGCCGATCGTAGGGGATATCGTCGATGATGGTGTAACGGGGGCCGCAATGGGTGCAGTTGATGAAGGGATACCTGAAGCGACGATCACACGGGTCCCGCATTTCCTCCAGGCAGTCTTCGCAAACCCAGACATCCGGCGAGATCAGGGTGGTTCGGGAAGCGCTGCTTCGGCTCTCCCCAATCGAAAAGGAAGTGAATCCCGTTAGCGCTTCAGCTGCCGCCCGCACCTCGACAATATGGGCCAGGGGCGGCTTTTTGGCGGGAAGATCGTCGATGAAGTGCCGAATCCGGCTCCGGGGTCCTTCCAGGACCAGCGAGACACCGGTGGCGGTGTTGGCCACCTCTCCGGTCAGGCCGTAATGGATGGCGAGCTGGTAAACAAAGGGGCGGAAGCCCACCCCCTGAACAATCCCGTTAATCTGGAGGCGTTTTGCCTCAATTGGGTCTGTCATGGGCCAGGTTGGACGCTACGCTTCGTCGGTTTTCAAACCGTCCACAAAGGCCGCGGCTTCCCGCAGCAGCGTCAAGGATTCTGAAGCGGCGGCCGCGTCCATTTTTTGAATGGCAAAACCGGCATGGACCAGCACAAAATCGCCCACCGCTACCTCCTCCAGCAGCATCAGGCTGGTTTCACGCCGGGCCCCATCGACGTCAATGGTGGCCATGCCCGTTTTCAATTGCGATCACCTTGGAGGGAATAGCAAGGCACATCGGTGTAAAGGCCCCTTCCTGGGTCGGACTAATTGAGCACCCCACGACGGATCACCCGTCACGGATGCCGCATCCCGGTTCACTAGCAGACCTGGCGGCCATTGCCAGCAGAGACGGGTTCAGGGCTCATCGGCGGCGACATCTTCCTCGGACGTCTGGATCGATTTTTTCAAATCCTTTATAATCCCTTTGTCCTCGAAATCATCCTCGATGTCATCATCAAGCAGGTCATCCACATCCAGCGCCGCTTCCTCCTCATCGTCATCATCCGACGGCGTCGCCACATCGGCCTCGGTGAAGTCGAACAGCTCACGCTCTTCGAAAAAGAGTTCGGTGGATGGGTTGGCGCCCGGCTTGAACATCTCGGCGATTGCATCGGCGATACGTTCCGTATATGCCCCCGGAGGATACATATTGTGGGTGCGAAGCGCCTGAATCAGGGCATTGCGGTCCTTCTCCATGGCGGCTCGGATCTTTTTGGCATCATAGGTCTCTTCACATAGCAGGGAGAGCATCTCCTTGTCCAGCTCGGCATACTCCTGGATGGCCAGTTTGCCGAGTTCACTGTCCAGCAGAACCACGTATTTTTGTTTCATTTAGATCTTCCTCCAGAGCCGATCACACTGTTTTTTTGGTGCAGGGAGCAACATCACAAAACATCTTTGATGTCAACCATCATTTGCTGGACGCCGATCAAAAGGAAGAGACCCTTCAAAACGGGCCCAAATGGGATGGTTCGGGGTTTTTCGGGACAAAGGGATTGACGCTAAGGGTGCGAAATGATAATGGAGCAATTTCCAGTGGAGGGATGGCCGAGCGGTTTAAGGCGGCGGTCTTGAAAACCGTTGAGCGAAAGCTCCGTGGGTTCGAATCCTACTCCCTCCGCCACGACAACCGTTTTATTGGAGAGATGGCCGAGTCGGCTGAAGGCGCTCGCCTGCTAAGCGAGTGTGGGGCGAAAGTTCCACCCCGGGTTCGAATCCCGGTCTCTCCGCCATTTTAAAGGGGCTGGGTCAATTCGGGGCATCCTGGATTGACCCTTTTAATTACCGGTTTTGGCCGTTCCATGAAAAAAAGCCTGAAGCCTGGTCCGAATAGCCCGTTTCTTTGCGCCCATGAGCAGCAGCATGACCACTCAAGGGCGCAATCTATTTTCGCCTCTTCTGACGGCATAGCCAACGCCCGATACCGTCATCTCGAGTTCCCGGACAAGCTCGGTCTGGGTGAGGCCCAACTCGCCGGCACACCAGTGGCAAAATAAACCTCGGCATCCGAGCGTTTTTTCTGGCGACCCATTCGGCAACCCGGGTCATATCGTAGCCCCGCCGCTTGCGTTCATCGCGGCGTTCAACCGATTCATTGGCTTGGGACAGGACCGAAAGCAATGTTGCATTTTAAAACTCAATGCAATATATTTGCACAATCAACTATTCGTCGGCCGATCTCAAAATTTACCTAATTATCAGCCACTGCGCTATTTTTTAAAGGCAGTTGGATTCCGATTCCATCAACCATGGATTGGCGTTTTAATTGTAGCCAAGCCACAACCTGGACATGGAAGGAACGTGAACATGAAACCGCATCTATTCGGATGGGCCGCTTTGGGGGTCTGTCTGGCCGTGGTCCACACCGTTGCCGCAGCAGCCGAACCGCTGCCGGTTTTCGTCAGCATTGCCCCGCAGAAATTCTTCGTGCAACAAATTGGCAAGGAGTTGGTGGCGGTCCACGTCATGGTCGCGCCCGGTGCCAGTCCCCACGCTTATGAACCAAGGCCCAGACAGATGACCGAGCTTTCCAAAACCAAACTCTATTTCGCCATCGGTGTCACCTTTGAAAAGGCCTGGTTGAAGCGAATCGCCGCCACCAACCCGGGCATGCAGGTGGTTCATACCGATCACGGCATCCAAAAAATCTCCATGCCGGCGCACCACCACCAGGACGACGAACCCGACCAGCATGACAAAACGGCTGACCATCATCACCAGGATAACCATAGCCACGACCATGACCACCACAACGAGCAGGGGCTGGATCCCCACATCTGGCTCTCGCCGCCCCTGGTAAAGCTTCAAGCGCGCACGATTCTCGAGGCCCTTAAGGCAGCAGACCCGGACCATCGCAGCGACTATGAGGACAACTACCATCAATTCATCTCTGAAGTCGATCGCCTGGATCACGAGATGCGAGCCATCTTTGCCGGCACAGCAGGGCTGCCGTTCATGGTATTTCATCCAGCCTGGGGCTATTTTGCCGACGCCTACGGGCTCAAACAGGTGGCCATCGAGATGGAAGGCAAGGACCCGAAACCAGCCCAGTTGCAAGCACTGATCGAACAGGCCAGGGCTGAGGGCATTCGCGTGATCTTTGTCCAGCCCCAATTTTCCAGTAAAAGCGCCGAGCTGGTAGCCCGGGAAATTGACGGTCAGGTGGCCTTTGCCGACCCGCTGGCGGAAGATTGGGCGGCCAACCTGCGTGGCGTGGCCGAAAAATTCAGGGCGGCCTTAAAATAAGCCCGTGCGATAAAGGCCGGCAACCCGACCGGGGCCTTTGCGCGGATCACTGCCGCCATGGGGGTCGCCGGATATGGCTGGGTCAGCGTCTGCCGACAACCCGTTTCGGTCGCACTGGGCCGTTAAACGATTCGCTGAAACTGCTTTTCAAGATCCTTGAGTGTCCAGCGGATCCAGATCGGCCGGCCGTGAGGGCAATGTGAGGGATTGCTGCAGGCATCCAGCTGTTCGAGCATGGCCTTGATCTGCAGCGACGTGAGCTGCCGGTGGGCGCGAACGGCATGGTGGCAGGCCATCACCATAAGACAGTCATCCAGGATGGTTGCCATATCGGCATCCAGCCCGGTGTGGGCCGTTTTCTCGACGATCTGAGTGACCATGGCGGCCACGTCATCACTCTCGAGCGGGGTGGGTATCGCTTTGATAACAAAGGTGTTTCCGCCAAAAGGGTCGATTTCCAACCCATACCGGTTCAGCTCCGGAATCAGTTTTTCCAGAATCTGGGCCTCACGGAATCCCAGGTCGATGGTTTCCGGCAGCAGCAGGCGCTGGGAGGCGGGCCGGTGCGCATCGGTTTGGCGTTGGAGCTGTTCAAAGAGGATGCGTTCATGGGCCGCGTGCTGGTCGATCAGCATCAGGTCCTCGCCGGCTTCACAGATGATATAGGTTCCTTTGTACTGGCCGATACAAGTCAAGTCGCCAAAAAAACGCCGCTTCCACAATGCCGCCTGCCCGGCCGGTGGGTTGGTTTCGTACGCCGGTTTGGCCGACCCTGCCGGCGGCCGGGGATGGTCGGCGGCGACCCATGGGCCGTTGCTGCCATCCGGAAGACCGCCCGGAGCCTCGACCCTTGTCCCTGCCGTCAAGGCGGGATCGTCATCGCCGAAGCGGGTCGGTTGTTCGGGTACTCGCATTGGCCGATATTGGGTTTGACGCTCGCGAATCACCGTCTTGGCCGAATCCAGTGCGGCAAACCTGGATTCGCCCGCCGACCGGCGGGTGGGATCGGCGCTCCTCAGGCTCTCACCCACCGCTTCGCGCACCATGTCATGAACCCGTTTGGGGTGGGCAAACCGGATTTCATGTTTGGTCGGATGCACGTTGACATCGACTTGGTCGAAAGGAACCCTTAAGAAGAGCACCGCAACCGGATAGCGGCCTTTCATCAACCGTCCGGCATAACCGCCCAACAGGGCGTTGTGAACTATCCGGTCTTTGACCCATCGGTGGTTGACGAAAAGGTAGATGCCGCGTGCGGTGGAGCGGTAAATGCGCGGGGCGGCGGTCCATCCACTGATTTGAATGTCTTCGTTGATCCGGGACACTGGCAAGAGCTCTTTCCTGATCGCGGCACCAAGGACGTCGGCAACCCGATCCTCAGGGTCGGCGGCCGGGGTCCACCTTTTTACCATGCGGCTGTTGTGGGACAGCTGAAATTGAACAGACGGTCGACCCAGGGCCATGCTGGCCATGGTGTCGGCGATGTGACCCATCTCGGTATCGACACTTTTCAAAAACTTTCTCCGCGCCGGCGTGTTGTAAAAGAGGTCGGCGACAGTGATCATGGTGCCGGCAGGGGCACCCGCGTCAGAAACGGATTCCATCCGACCGCCCGCAACCACGATCTGAGTCCCCGCAGCGGCGTTGGTTTCCCGGGTTACGAGGGTGAGCCGGGAAACCGAGGCGATACTGGGCAACGCCTCTCCCCGGAACCCCAAGGTGCGAATGGCAAACAGGTCCGGATCAGTGGTGATCTTGCTGGTGGCGTATCGTTCCAGGCAGAGCAGGGCATCGTCACGGCCCATACCATGGCCGTTATCTGAAACCCGAATCGATTTTCGTCCGCCCTGCTCGATGTCGACCAGGATCCGGGTGCTGCCGGCATCGATGGCATTTTCCACCAGCTCCTTGACCACCGACGCCGGTCGCGCCACCACCTCCCCCGCGGCGATTTTGTTGGAGAGGATTTCGGGGAGGATTTTAATTTTTGACATATCGTGAAACCTGTTGAGCGAAGGTCTCAGGTGCTGCCGGCACCCTGTGCGACCGCGGGTGGGAGCAGTCAAGAGCGATGTGGGCACGCATGACCCGTGATCCAGGCCGGCCATACCATCGGCGCAAGCAGCGGGATCGAGCGTAACACACCCGGTTCACAGCGGTGGTTTTTTATCCTTGACGGCAGCTGCCTGCTCGAA
Organism: Desulfosarcina sp.; assembly: GCA_046484885.1. GTDB lineage: Bacteria > Desulfobacterota > Desulfobacteria > Desulfobacterales > Desulfosarcinaceae > Desulfosarcina. The sequence goes on from JAWOIA010000075.1 coordinate 76,819, forward strand.
CTGCCAGGCGATCTTGAACAGCATCGCTTCATTGAAGTGGCGGCTCATGATTTGCAGTCCGATAGGCAGGCCATCGTCGGAAAACCCGCAGGGAACCGATATCCCTGGGATGCCGGCCAGGTTCGCCGACAGGGTGAAGATGTCGGACAGATACATGGTCAGGGGGTCGTCCACGGTTGCTCCGATCGGATAGGCCGGTGTGGGCGCCACCGGTGACACAATGGCGTCACAGGCGCCAAACGCCGCTTGAAAATCGTTCTTGATCAGCGTACGAATCTGGGAAGCTTTGCCGTAGTAGGCATCGTAATAGCCGGCAGACAAGGCGTAGGTGCCCAGGATGATGCGCCGCTGAACCTCCGGGCCAAATCCCTGCGACCGGGTGCCGCTGACCATGTGCAGCAAATCGGTCTGTGCCACGTCGCGGAATCCGTATTTTACGCCATCGTAACGCGCCAGATTGGAACTGGCCTCACTGGGGGCGATAACGTAGTAGGCGGCCACGGCATGCTCGGTGTGGGGCAGGGAGAGGTCGATGCATCGAGCGCCGAGCGATTCAAGCAGGCGCACGGCCCGTTCAACCGCCGAACCGACCTGGGGGTCCAACCCCTGGGCCCCGCGGTATTCTTTGGGGATACCCACCACCACATCGTTGAGGCCGTCCGCGGCGATATCTGAAAAAACCGGCACCGGTTCGGGAACGGAGGTGGCGTCATTGGGGTCATGACCAGCGATGGTTTCCAAAATCAAGGCGCAATCGGCTACGGTTTTGCCCAAGGGTCCGATCTGGTCCAAGGAAGAGGCAAAAGCCACCAGCCCGTAGCGGGACACCCGACCGTAGGTGGGTTTGACCCCGACCACCCCGCAGTGGGAAGCGGGTTGACGGATCGAACCGCCGGTATCCGAACCCAAAGCGCCCAGGCACATGTCAGCCGCGACCGCCGCCGCAGACCCGCCGCTGGATCCACCGGGGATACGGTCCAGGTTCCAGGGGTTGCGGGTAACCTGAAAACGGGAGTGCTCGGTGGTGGAACCCATGGCGAATTCGTCCAGGTTCAGTTTGCCCACGATCACTGCACCGGCGTCTTTCAAACGTGCAATCACCGTGGCATCATAAGGCGGAATGAAATTTTCTAAAATTTTTGAAGCGCAGGTGGTGCGCAGGCCCTGGGTGCAAATCAGGTCCTTGATGCCCAGGGGAATGCCGGTCAGCGGGGTGGCGTTACCTGATGCCAGGAGCCGATCGGCGGCCCCGGCCTGGGCCATGGCCCGATCGGCGTCAACGGTCAGATAGGCGCCGATCCGCCCATCCAGTGCGTCAATCCGGTCTAAAACGGCACGGGTCAGCTCGACGGAAGCGATTGCCTTCTTTTTCAACAGATGAGAGGCCTGTTCAATGGTCAATTCATGCAGTTTCATCGGCTCCAATCCTTGGGCGGTCGGTGTAGGCGGCCCTGATGGGGCGACCATTATCACCGTCAGATCACCTTGGGCACCACAAATGCGCCCGCCTCCTGTTGCGGGGCGTTGGCCAACGCCGCTTCTGCGCCCAAGTGGGCCTGCTCTCTGTCCTCACGGAAGGCGTTGATCAAGGTGATCGCATGGGAGGTGGCGGACACCCCGGTGGTGTTGACCTGTTTCAGGGTATCCACGTAATCCAGAATGGTGCCGATCTGATCGGCAAAGCGCTCGATATCGACCTCGTTGATCTCCAGCCTGGCCAGGTGGGCGACGTGCTGGACCTCTTTTTTGGAAATCTTCATCGGGATTAACCCCATTTATCGCTGCATCAGAATCGGTTTTTGTCGATCGCCGACCAACCGGGCCATGTCCGCTGCGGCCGCTTCACGGTTTTCATAGCTGCCAATCCGAACCCGAAACCAGGTCCCCTGGTCGGGGACGGCAACGCTGGACAGGTAAGCCGGATACCCCTCCTTTTTCAGTTTGGCAACGATCTGCTCAGCCGCCGCAGCGTCCTTTAAAGAGGCAATTTGAATCGTCAGACGACCCTCGACGGGGGTTGTTTTCTGGTTCGCGGCCAACGCCCCCATTGATGCCGGTTGGTGCGCTGCGACATCTTTCTTGGTCATGCCGGCACTACGTGACTTGTGGGGCGGATTCCTCACCGGCTCGGCCTCCTTAGAATACGCCGCCGCTGCCGCCGTGGCGGCCGGCATCTGGACCGTGGTGTCCGGGCCGTCTTTTTTCAGGGCTTCATAAAAATCCAACGGAGCCTTGTCATCGTCTCCCCGGATGGCTTTCTCAACGGCTTCGCGTTGCTTTTTCAGCATGGCGTCACGCAAGGCGGCCAGTTCCTTTTGCAGCGCCCGGGTGTCAATCTCCAAGGGTGCCGTTCCGCGGCCCACCAGCAGCCCAAGAACGAACATCCAGGCCGCCACAAAGAAGAGCAGCAGGTATCGTCCCCAGGCGATCCGGCGTTTTGACTCGCTGGCCTTACCCTCTGCCACAGGTGGTTTCCTTTGCCCGGAGGTGCTGCCTGCTGACCGCTGATTTACATCGAATCCGGAGCCGAGACACCCAAAAGCGTCAGTCCGTTCCGGATCACCTTCTGTACTGCCGCGACCAGGTAAAGCCGGGCCCGGGTCAGCTCGCGATGGTCTTCGCACAGCACCCGATGCCGATTGTAATAGGCGTGAAAAGCGGCAGCCACGGTCATCAGGTAGTAGGTGATGCGATGCGGCTCCATCTGAGCGCCGGCCGTTTCCACCGCTTCGGGATAGCGAGCCAGGGCTTTGATCAACACCACATCCTCCGGCGTTTGCAGTGCAGACAAGTCCGAAGGTGTAAAACCGCTCACATCCATGCCATCGGCGCGGGCCTTGCGATGGATGCTGCAAATGCGTGCGTGCACATACTGAACGTAAAAAACAGGGTTGTCGTTGGTCTTTTGCTTGGCCAGCTCAAGGTCGAAATCAAGCGGGCTGTCATAATGACGCGTCAGAAAGATAAAGCGGGCTGCGTCCCGACCGACCTCCTTGACGACGTCGGCCAGGGTCACAAACTCACCGGCGCGGGTCGACATGGCCACGGGCTGACCGGCCCGCAGCAGATTGACCAGCTGCACCAGCAGGACCACGAACTGATCGCGCTGGTATCCCAACGCCTGCACGGCAGCACTCACGCGCGGAATGTAGCCGTGATGGTCGGCCCCCCAAACGTCTATGATTTTTTGAAACCCGCGCTCAAACTTATCGCGGTGATAGGTAATATCCGAAGCAAAGTAGGTCGTCTGGCCGTTCTGGCGAACCACAACGCGGTCTTTTTCATCACCAAACGCGCTCGTTTTGAACCACAAGGCGCCCTCTTTTTCGTAGATCCGCCCTGTCTGCCGAAAGTGTCGCAGAGTGCCTTCAACCTTGCCCGAATCGTAAAGGCTCTGTTCCGAAAACCATCGGTCGAAGGTCACGCCAAAATCCGTCAGGTCGGCCTGCATAACCGCGGTGATTTTCTCGGCCGCATAGCGGGCGCAGGGCATAATGGCCGTTGCCGCGTCCGTTTCAAAAAAATCCCGGCCTTTCCGTTCCAGCAACTCCCCGGCCAGGTCGCGGATGTAGTCACCTTGGTAACAGGTGTCGGGGAAATCGACCTTATTGCCGAGCAGCTCTCTTCCCCGCAGGTAGACGGACAGGCCCAAGGTCTGGATCTGGCGGCCGGAATCGTTGATGTAATACTCTCTCTGGACGTCATACCCGCAAAAAGAGAGGATGTTGGCCGTGCTATCCCCCACCGCGGCGCCCCGCCCGTGGCCGACATGCAAGGGGCCGGTGGGGTTGGAACTGACGAACTCAATCTGAACGCGCAGCCCCTTGCCTAAATTGCAGCGGCCATACTGGTCGTCCAATTGGTGAATCGCAGTCAACACCGGGTGCCAGGCGCTGGGCCGGATAAAGAAATTGATAAACCCCGGCCCCGCGATTTCCGTGCGGGCAATAATGTGGTTTGGGTCCACCAGGTGGTCGTTGATAATCTGAGCGATTTTGCGGGGTGCCAGGCGCTGGGTCTTGGCCATCTGCATGGCCATGTTGGTGGCAAGATCGCCATGACCCTCAACTTTGGGCTCCTCGAGCACCACGTCACAAAAATCAGGCGACGGGAGGACTCCTTTTTGGTATGCGGCCGTTGCTGCCGATAGAATGATTTCCCTGATTCGGTTCTTCATGGAGCGGGTCCTGCCTTCACGGGGGTCGCTTTTCCCGGATCTGCTGGCCAGTTCGGGATCGTGAGTTGGTGATCAGCGGCAGGGCCAATCCCGCCTCTTTTTAATGAAGCCCAGTTCATAAAGAGTTTTCCGACCCAAGTCAAGAAGCTTCCCCCCGCTGCCCAAGCACGAGGATGCAGTGTTTTCAGGCGGCCGAATGGGCGTTGATGACCGTGTCAACAGGCGGCACTTATCTGCAGCTGTTCGACCATTGCGTGGAGATGGGGATGGAGATGGTCAGTCCGCGTCATGAAGCCATCGCAGCCCACATGGCCGGGGCCTATGCCCGCCTGACCGGCAAAATCCGCAAACCCTTTAAAATGATATCGATGGTGATCTTCTGCCTCTTCGTGGCGGCCCTGGCATCGTCCATCATAGGCAGACCATTTCGTAACAACCGGCGGTTACCCGCTCGACTCCCTGTTCGCGCACGATGAAATCAACCTCAATCCCGATGGCCCCCTGGCCCGGCAGTACGAATTTTGGTTCAAAGGCAAACACCATGCCCGCTTTCAAAACCTGCTTGTGTCGGGCGGTAATCACGGGCAGCTCATTGATCTCAAGGCCGATGCCATGGCCGATAAAAGAGACCTGCCCATTGCCATGGCCCATGAAATAATCCTCAAGCCCCGCCTGCTGCACCAGGCGGTAAGCCCGCTGGAACACATCGGTGCATTCTACCCCGGCTTTGACATATTCCATGGCATCTTCGATGATCGCCCGGGCACACGCATAAGGTCGTTGAAAGTGCATTTCCAGCGCTCCCACCACAAAGACCCGGGTCTCGTCGGTCACATAGCCGTTATATCCACCGCCATAATCGATAGTAACCGGTACTCCCCGCTCCACGCGCTTCAATGACGAGCCCATCGGCATGGCGGGGGTTATCCCGGCCCCGGCAATGGGAACATCGGCACAGGTGACCAAAGCACCGCTGAATCCCGATTGAACCGTCATGCTCGTCATCTCCTGGTTGATACCCCGCATTCTCAGAAAACCCTGGTGCCCCATTTTTCGACCTTCCCCGACCAGCCTTGCCTCGATATCAATTTCCCTTGCCCCTTCGCGGACAACATGTCGGGCGGCATCAAAAACATGGTCCACCATCTGGCCTGATCGGCGGATCTGGGTCAGCTCAAAGGGGCTTTTGACCATCCTGCAGGCTTTGATCAGGGGGGACAGGTCGGCGTATCGGTCGAAGCCGACCGTCCGCCGCAAGCGTTCAAAAGTGGACACCGGAAGTACGTCCAGTTCCAAGCCCGCCACCCCCCTGAGCAGTCCCTGGCGATGGAGAATGGGGTAAATGTCCGTCTCGCTGCTGATCGGTATCACATCAAGCGCAGACTCCGCCCGGCCGCGCGCGACGCTTTTCTGAATGAACAACAGCGGGTCGGTGGCAAGGGGGATAACAAGGAGGCCTTTCTGCATGGTGCCGCTGAAATAGAATTGATCGACATTCTGAAAAACAATGCCCACATCGATGCCGCTCTGGGCCATTAGGCCCTTGAGCGCCTGGATGCGCTGCAGCAACTCCGCTTTGGGAACCGGATCAAAGGCCCCTATCTGCTGGTACATCCGGGTTTCTCCTTTCCGCGGTTGCCACACCCTGGGTTTACATCCGGCGGAAACGCAATTAGAGATGATAGTCACCGGCTGCTTCGGGTTGATATAGCACTTCCTCAATTCGAATTCGACGCATTCCGGACGGAACCGGCCATTCGACAACATCGCCTTTCGCGTACCCCAGAATTGCCGTACCAACGGGTGCCAGAACCGAGATAGCTCCGGCATCAATGTTCGCATCCTTTGGAAACACCAAAACATAGGTCATTGTTTCAGAAGTACTTAAGTCTCGAAGAACGACCTTCGAGTTCATGGTCACCACGTCCGGCGGCACCGCTTCGGACAGCAAAACCTCGGCTTGGTCAAGTTCTTCTGCCAATAGCTCCAAATCTTTGCGGTCATGATCGCCAAACTCCTCTGCCACCGCAATGAGTTCCTCGAGTCGCACTTTGTCAAATTCAGTAATGAATATCTTTCTTGCGGTCATGTTCGCCTCCCGTAGTTGGTATCCTGCCTGGCCGTCGATCGCCCCGGACTGGCCCGCCTGGCTGATCGAGCGTGCACGCTCCGGTAACTCAGGTTAACGAGTGTCCATCCATAAGCGGTTATTTCGCCCGACGTCTGCGTTAGGCTCAAAATTTTATCCTCGGAATATCAACTATATGCCTGTGGTAAAATTTTTCGCATGCCTTGATCTCGACCAAAATTCCTCGTTTCTGGATGGGTACTAACGATACCATATTGAAATGCTTTTCGACAATTTTTAAACTGAAAAGCGCACCCGAGCCAGTCGGCAGCGGTTAAGGCGCCTCCACGGACACGGCCCTTGGCCGTTGCCGGTCGATTCACGGTAGGACCAACCGGAAAATCGGCCAGGCACCGGGCCGGCTCGGGCGGTTTTCCCTTGCATCCCGGTTCCCTGCAACGTATTTATACTGCCTGCTGGAGACGGCGAAACCATTGCCTGCATTCTGGATCGAATTAAACGGTTTGAGATTAAAATGAATTTGACCCACGGAAAACAACGGTACCGGGCCGCCGTTGATGTTGATTCGGTTTGCCGCCTTATCGCCGCCACCCAGTTGCCATGCGGTGAAATACCCTGGTCCCCGGGAGAAAAGACCGATCCCTGGGATCATATTGAAGCAGCCATGGGACTGGTGGTCGGCGGCTACCATGAACAAGCCCGACGCGGCTTTCACTGGTTGAAAAACATGCAATTGGCCGACGGCAGCTGGTTCTCAGCCTATCGCAAGGGTATTCCCGAGGACCGGACCCGTGAAACCAACATGAGTGCCTACATTGCCGTGGGGGTGTTTCACTACTGGCTGGTCACCGGCGATCACGGTTTCCTAGAATCGATGTGGGACACGGTTCGGCGGGGAATTGACTTCGCCCTTGTCCACCAGTGCCCCAACGGCACCATCTGCTGGGCCGTCAGCCCCGAAGGCAAGGTGGACCCCATGGCGCTGCTCACCGGCTCCAGTTCGATTTACATGAGTCTGAAGTGTGCCGTGGCCATCGCCGCGGAGCTGGGCCTTTCAGCGGCACCCTGGGCCAATGCGCTCCAGCGCTTGGGTCATGCCATCAGCCGGCGGCCGCACCTGTTCAACATGACCAAGTCTCGCTTTTCCATGGACTGGTTCTATCCGGTGCTATGCGGCGCCGTTTCCGGAGAAGCGGCCACCCGGCGCATTGAGCGGCACTGGAAAAAATATGTGGTCGAAGGATTGGGGGTCCGCTGCGTCTTTGACCAACCCTGGGTGACCATTGCGGAAAGTTCTGAACTGGTACTTGCCCTGGCAGCCATGGGCAACGTCGAAAAAGCCCATATCGTCTTCGGCTGGCTTTCAGAGCACGTCTTTGACGACGGCTCATTCTGGTGCGGCTTTACTTTCCCGGACATGACCCTGTGGCCCGAAGAGAAGATCACGTGGACCAATGCGGTGGTACTCCTGGCCACCGACGCCCTCTTCAAGCTCACCCCCGGTGCAGCCCTTTTCAGCCACGCCTGGTGGGCCGGTGCCGGATATATTGAGGCATAAAGCGGTTCGCGGCAGTCACCCATCGGATTCTACAATCAATTATGATGCGCCCGTAAAAAGCTGTCGAATTTTTACGAGACTGTCAATTATGATCAAAGATCATCGCCCGTATGTCATCAAGAAGGCATACCTGAAATTCCAAAAATTTTACGCCCGCCACTTTCTTCGGCCACAGCTGGAAAATCTGGGGCGGGGGTTTACCTTCATGCGGCCTTGGCATGTGGAGCTGTTCGGTTCACCGATTACCATCGGGCGGTATGCCACGGTCATTGCCACACCCGACAAGAAGGTCCGCCTGTCCGTGTGGCCGAACCAGCCGGGTCAGGGACACATCACCATCGGCAGCTACTGCTTGATCTGCCCGGGAGTGCGGATCAGCAGCGCCACGGGCATCACCATTGCCGATAACTGCATGATCGCCAACGGTGCTTATGTCACCGATTCGGATTGGCATGGCATTTACGACCGTCTCTCCTTCGGCAAAGCCAAGCCGGTGGCCATTGAAAAAAACGTCTGGATCGGGGACAGCGCCATCATCTGCAAGGGTGTGACGATCGGTCAAAACAGCATTGTGGGGGCCGGCGCCATCGTGGTGGATTCGATACCCGCCAACTGTGTGGCGGCCGGAAATCCAGCCCAGGTGGTCAAAATGCTGGACCCATGGGAAACCTTCACCACCCGCTCCCATTTTTTCTCGGACCCGGCCCGGCTGGCCCGCGATTTTATGGCCTGGGAGCAGGCCATGCTGCGCGGCAACACCCTCTTCGGATGGCTGCGCCATCTGCTGTTTCCCACCAAGGGCGACTGATTCTCACCCCCCGCTTGCCTGTCCCGCCGGATCGGGTTTCAACCCCCTGCACCCCAGGGGCGGCTGGGTGCTGAGCGGTGAAATACCGTAAAGACCGCTCCACCCGCCAGGGCGCTCAGGGCACTGAACAGAAACAGGGGTGCGCTGTTGCCCGCTTCGTAAAGGAGACCGCTGACAAAAAACCCCACCGTTAGCCCCAGACCATAGGTGACCGCGTTGTTCAGAGCCTGGCCCAGGGTTTTGTCGGCCGTCGGCGCCAGCTGATCCATGTAGAGAATGCCAGCCATGTGAAAAGCCCCGTAGGTGACCGCATGCAGCAGCTGGCTTGCCAGGATCACGATGGCCGAGTGGGCGGAGTAGAGGATGCCCCAGCGGATGGCCGCCACCGCAAAAGAGACCGCCAACACCTGTTTGAAGGAGAAGCGGGCAAACAATTTACCGGAGGCTATCATCACCCCGATTTCTGCTGTGGATGCCAGCGCCCAGCAGATACCGATAAAACTGCCGCCGTAACCCAGCTGGGACAGGTGGATCGAGAAAAACCCGTAGTAAGCCCCGTGGCTTACCAGCATCAAAAAAGCGCTCAAGAGGAACACCATCGTAGGCGCCGTAAAGAGCCAAGCCGCCGATTGGGGCTCCATGGGCCGCCTGGGATGGATGCGGGGCATCAGGCTGGCAGCCATTGCCTGGGCGAACGAGATCGCCAGGACCAGAGCAATGACGATCTCCACGCCATGAAGATCGATCATCTTACCCAGTATGATCACCGCCACGATGAAGGCGGCAGATCCCCAGGCCCGGGTTTGCCCATAGCGGTTTTTGGTTTTTCCGAGTACATCCATTGCGAAAGCTTCGAGGAAAGAGATGATCGGGGCATAAAAAGCACCGTACAGGATGGTGACCGCCAGCATGAAGCGAAAATCCGTCCTCAGGAGAAACAGCGCCCACAGCGTTGCACTGGCGAAACTGCAAAGGATGTAGATCGGGCGCCGGATGGCCTGGCGATCCGCCAACAGCCCCCACAACAAAGAAAAGATGATCAGCACGGCGGCCCGAACTGCCGACAGGGCACCTACCTGGAAGCCGGACAACCCAATCTTGAGGCAGTAGAGGTTGAAATAGGGCAGAAAGACACCCATGGAACCGAAATAGAGGAAATATTGCAATCTGACGGCAGTTCTGGCGGTTGTCATGGGTGCATCCGAGAAAATGGAACATCTGCGGCCCCGCCAAGTCAGGATAAGCTCGGCGTCGCCATTCGACCAGCAGGGGATGATAATCGCGCATCTTACCTGTTTTTGATAGAAAGGCAATGCCGATGGCCCCTTATCTGAAGACTGGAAATTCCGGTGGCCCCATTGCGGGGCGACGTTCGCAGTAGCATCCCGATCGGATACAGCGGGTATTGACAGCCTTGGCCGACACAGACCATAATCCATGGGCACGGTGACAACGGTCCTGATTCACTGACACAACCGCTGAGACGAGCTGCCTGGAAACGGGAGGGGAAGCGATGAGCGATCATGGATGGATTTGGCTGTGGGTCGCCTTGGTGGTGGCCAGTATCACCCTGAACGGGTGTGTGCACTCCCAGACGGCCGGGTCCGCTCTCGGAGCCGGTCAGCAAGCGGCCATGTTGGAAAACCCGGTGGAGATCGTTAATCAGCTCAGCAACGACATCTCCAAAGCACGCATGGACCAGGTCAACCTCCTGGCCCCCGAAGGGTTCAAAAAGGCGGAAAGCGCCCTTGCCAGTGCCCGGAGGGACCTGGAAAGAGGCTATGAAATCAGCGATATCCGCAAATCGGTGGGGGAATCCCGGGCCCACCTCCAGAAAGCGGAGGAAATCGCCACTGTGTCGCGTCTCACCCTGGCCGAAACCCTTCAGGCCCGTGAAACGGCGCGAACCGCCGGAGCCACCAGCTTCGAACACGCGTACCGTCAGGTGGAAAATGATTTTGTGGACTTGACCCGGGCGATTGAACGGGACAATCTGAGCTATGCCCAGAAAAATCGAAAAAAGGTGACCGAGCGTTACCGGGATTTGGAAATCCGTGCCATCAAAGAGGCGACCATCGGCCAGGTGCGTACCCTCATCGCCCAGGCCGAAGCCGCCGACGCACGCAAGATCGCTCCACGCTCCCATGGCCGGGCCGTTGAGCAGCTCGACGCCACCGACGCCTTCATCTCGGCCAATCCCTACGCCCAGGAAGCCATGCATGCCATGGCCAGACAGGCCCTGTTTCAAGCCAACCGGCTGGTCGTGATCACCGAACAGAGCAACCTTATCCGCGCTATGCCCCCCGAAGAGATCGCATCTCTGTTGGAAGATCACTTGCACACCATTTCCGCCGAACTGGGCGCCAGGGACATGCGGGATCAGGATTTCCAAACCCAACTGGACAATATCATCGGTTCTACGAATGCGTTGAAAACCGATCGCGCTTTCTTGTCCGAAAAGAACCAGGCTTTGCAGACGGAAATGGTAGCGCTCAAAACCGACTACCAGACCCGAATCGACGCCCTCAACCTGCGTGTGGCAACCCTGGAGGGTCAAAGTATAGAAGAGCGCATGACCCGGGAACACATGGCACGGGAACGCAGGGCGATCGAACAGCGTCTGGAGGCTGAACGAAAATTCAATCAACTCTACGCAGCGGTTGAAAATTATTTCGACCCAGATGAAGCCGAAGTCTACAAGCAGGAGAACCAGCTGGTCCTTCGCCTCAAGGCCATGCAGTTTCCGGTCGGCAAAAGCATGATCCTGCCGGTCAACTATGCCCTGCTCAGCAAGGTGCAAAAAGCCATCCGCACCTTTGATGACCCACAGGTGATCGTGGAGGGCCATTCCGACGCCACCGGCTCCGACGATTTCAACCTGCTGCTTTCCCAAAAACGGGCAGAGGCGGTTCGTGATTTCTTAATCGCCAACCAGACGCTGCCTCCGGACGCCATGACTGCCATTGGGTATGGATCCGAACGCCCTCTGGCTTCCAACGCCACTGCGTCTGGCCGGGCCATCAATCGCCGCATCGACATCCTGATCATTCCTCAGGCCAGCCCGCTGTGAGCGGCCCGGGGCCTGATCCGCATCCAGGATCGTTCTTTCGGGTGCGTCGGTTCCTGACCGGTTGCGCTAAAGCAGGTGTTTGGTGACTTTGTAGAGCGTTGGACTGGTGCAGACTTCGTAATATTTGCGGTGGGTGAAGTGCAGCTGGCTAAGGTTCTTGGGGTTGACCGCCGGCACATCCGCCTCACGCAGCACCAAGCGCTGGTAGCGCCCTGACTTGGTTGGAAATTTGCCCGTGTAAAGACACACTTTTTCCAGTTGAAGGTCAGGGATATCGCCAAAAAACTGCTTCAGGTCGATCTCCTGGGCCAACTTTCGGAACCCAGCCTCGTTCAGTTCAATCCCGTTGACATTGTAACGGATCAACAGGTCGTCGGCCGTTGTTTCCACCTCCTCATCTGAAGCGCTTTGAAAAACAAATAGATTGAACGGGCTGATGTTTTTGCGGATGATGTGCCGCACCGACCGGTTGCAGCCCGAAAAGCGGTCCGCCAGATTGATGGCCGGGGATATCATGATGCGGTTTTCTCCATCGAAGAGAAACGTAGGGGCATCCGCCCGGTGACAGATACCGATACCCAGCTCCAGGACCGGCAGTTGGTACTCTTCACTTTTCTTGTTGTAACGGTTGATGATCATCAGCATATTGATAGCCATGCCGCACGCCCTGGCGACGCTGTACCAGCCGCTGGGTGTATCTTCCCGTTCGAAGATGGAAAGGATGATGGCGTCGCCTTCGATGAACACCTTATGGGCATCATATTCAGCCAAGATCTCAGTGATGGGGTCAAAGAAATTAAGGCTGAAATAGGACGCCGGGTTCAGTCCACGTTGGTTCATCTGATGGGTAATGTCGGTCGATCCGCGCAGATCGGCTTTGATGATGGTGTGATTCATGATGGGCTTTTCCCCCATCTCCTGCTCATGGGGCAGCAGAAACTCGTACAAGGTGCGGTTGGCCTTAGAGAGCGCCAGAATCTTTTTGTCGGTGACCAAATTGATCCGCTCTGCCGCATCCCGGTAAATGTTATAGCTGCACAGGTCGCGGTGATACCGGCAGAAGGCCCGCAGAAAGCGGATCAGGTACTCCTTTTTGCGGCGGCTGCCCATCCGCTCCATCTGAACAACCTTGCGGCTGAGGGGCCAGAGGCGGAACGTTTTTCCGTAAAGTTTTTTCAGGCGCTTGAGCCGGTTTCTCACCAGCGTGCGACTTTTGGGGTCGATCAGGAACTGCAGGACCTGCTGGGGAACCAGCGGGGGGCAGTAATCCCGATAAAGCGGCTGCATTTCATAGCAGGCCGTGATCCGCTCCATCAGTCCGGTTCGGGAAAACTGTCTGAAAAAATAACTCATCAGCAGTCGCTGCTGCTTCATTTTGATCCGAAGCGCGTCAAGGGCCTCCTTACCCGCCCCCTCCCGTTTCATGGCCTGGATCTGTTTCTTGACCAGGTCCTGGTTCAACAGCAGATCAATATTGCCCGGGTGTTTGATCCACTGGTCCAGGCGTTGCAGCTGGAACTTTTTTGCTTCGTCGTCGCCCGGCAACTCGACGCCAGTGATCTCTCGGCGGCGTCGATCCGTTGACCGGCTGACCGGGGCCGTTGCCTGCATGTCCAGAAACCCGAAGATGCTGCGCAGGAGGCTGAGCATCATTTCGTAGCGGTCTGGATCTTCGACCCGACGACCCATGCAGAGATCATACTCTTCAATCATGAAACGATCGTTGAATGGGTTATCCCGGTGAACCATGGGGTTGGCGAGCAGATCGAACAGGAACGGCAGGTCCTGGCCGAAGACCGCCTCACGCACCTCCCGGATGTCTGTCTCGCGAATCTCTCGGAAATACCCGCAAATCTCCTGGCCGACCCGCTGCTGCACGACCTCCCGACGCTGGAGTACATGGGCCAGGTTTTCCTTGAGCGTGAGGGCCTCTTTTTGATCTTCGCTGCGAACCATGTCCGAGTGGCGGACGGCCGATTTGCAATGGCCGATAACCATCTCGTACTGTTTGCGAATGACCTCCCGAACCATGCTCAGAATTGCAATCTGGGCGAGAAAATCGACCTGCATCTCCTTGACGGCCCTGGCTTTGTTGACCGCATCGCTCATGATCTGGCCGTAAAGCCGGCCGAACTTCTCCTGCTCCCTGGCCAGAACCGTCAGGGGGTTTTTTTCAGAACCGATCCAGATGCCGGTTTCACGCTGGATGAGTAGCGTGGCCAGTTTGGCAGCAGCATTGCAAAAGGTTGGGCTCAAACGGACATCACAACGGATATTGTCTACTCCCAGCACCAGGCGATCCAGCGAGAAATCGGTGGAGTAGGACGCCATGGGGAAATCCTTGAGACTGGGCAGCTTGGGCTGGTATCGGAAAAAATCGATCATTCCCACGGTATTGGTCCAGTGTTGGATATCGGCGTCAGGCTTGATCAACCCTTTGTTACCTTTACCAGTTGACATCGGGGGTGTCCACAGAATTAACCCGGCGCCAAGCCCGCTAAAGGTTATCCGGCCCCACGGTTCTTGAACCTGACCAAGGCATTTGACCGCAGTAGACCGGCCGATGGAAAACCCCACCGCAGCCCGGTTCAGGTCTGGACAAGGAGGCCGTCAGCCGTTAAGATCAAACCTGAATGGCAACGCCAGCTGGCCAATTCAAGAAGGAGTGCTCATGGAAACCATACTGATTGTAAATGCCTGGACGGTCAATGAAGGCACATCGGTCCACCAGGATGTGCTGATTCACAACGGCCGCATAGCGGCCATTTGCAAGAATCTGTCCGGCAAAGCGGCCGATCGGGTCATCGATGCCAAGGGCCGTGCCCTGTTTCCGGGGATGATCGACGATCAGGTTCATTTCCGCGAGCCGGGCCTGACCCACAAGGGAGACATCGGTTCCGAATCACGGGCGGCCGTAGCCGGCGGAATCACCAGTTATATGGAGATGCCCAACACCGTACCAGCCACCACCACCATCGACCGCCTGGAAGAGAAGCACCACATTGCCCGGGAATCGTCCTATGCCAACTACAGTTTCTACCTGGGGGGCGCCAATGACAACATTGAGACTCTCAAACGGCTCGACCCAAAACAGGCCTGTGGGGTGAAGGTCTTCATGGGTTCTTCAACCGGCGGCCTGCTGGTGGATGATCCGGCCGCACTGGAACAGATTTTTACCCACAGTCCGGTAATCGTAGCCACCCACTGTGAGGACAACGCCGTCATCGACGAGAACACCAAACGGTTTGAGGCCATCTACGGTGAGAACATACCTATCACCCTTCATCCGGCCATCCGCAGTGAAGCGGCCTGCTTTCAGTCCACCTCCCTGGCTGTGGAGCTGGCCCGCCGGTGCAATACCCGCTTGCACGTCCTGCACCTGAGCACCGCCAAGGAGCTGTCGCTCTTCTCTTCGGCTCGCCTGGCAGATAAAAGAATCACCGCCGAGTGCTGTGTGCACCACCTTTTTTTCTCGGGGACCGATTATAGAGCAAAGGGCAACCTGATCAAATGCAACCCGTCCATCAAAACAGAAATGGACCGCCGGGAGCTATTGGCGGCACTGCAGGGGGGAACGATCGACGTGGTGGGAACTGACCATGCGCCCCATACCCTGGTGGAAAAACAGCAGCCCTATGCAAAGGCGCCGTCGGGTCTGCCCCTGGTTCAGCATGCCCTGGTCAGCCTGCTGGAGCATGTCCATGGCGGAGCGCTCTCGCTGGAAGCGGTGGTGCAAAGGACGGCCCATGGCCCAGCCCAGCTATTCAACATCAAGGACCGGGGGTATCTGCGCGAGGGCTACTGGGCGGATCTGGTGATGGTGGACCTCAACCGACCCACAGTGGTGGATGACCAGCCGGTCTACTCGCGCTGCGGTTGGACCCCTTTTTCCGGCCGCACCTTTCAGTCGACAGTGGTAGCGACCGTCGTCTCCGGACACCTCGCCTTCCTTGACGGCCAAATCGACCCGCAACCCACCGGCAGGCGCCTGGAATTCGATCGCTGAACCGATGCTCACCCCTGCCCCGTTGCATGCAGGGGCTTTAGCCGGCCCTTGCCGTGAGGCCCGCTTGCGCAGAACGCGTTTATCGCAGCTGAACCCAGGTCGCGCACCCTTTCCGAATCGGCACTCAGAAAAGAAACGCCAGGGCGCCATGGTCCCACAGGATATTCAGACCGATGGCCAAAAGGACAACCCCCCCCGTCATTTCCGCCCAACGACCCAACTTCGCCACACTGCCGATCATTTTTCCCAGATGGATGCCCGCCGTGGTAAAGGCACCGGCCACCAACCCGATGACCAGCGCGGGGGTCCAGATGGAAATGTTGATCATAGAAAGACTCAGGCCCACGGCCAGCGCGTCGATGCTGGTGGCTACCGAAAGCACCACCAGGGTCATTCCCCGGGTGGGGTCCTTGGCCGTCGCCTCGTTTTTTTCCCCCCTGAACGCAGACCGTAGCATGCCCTGGGCGACGAAAACCAGCAGCGCAAAGGCGGCCCAGTGGGCGTAGGCCTCGATGTGGCTTCTGACCGTCAAACCGGCACCCCAACCGACGACGGGCATCATGGCTTGAAAGAGGCCGAAATGCCAGGCCAAGCGAAACGTCTGGCGCGGGCTGACGGATTTAAGCGTTACGCCCGCGGCAACGGCAACGGCAAATGCATCCATGGCCAGGGCCACGGCCAGGCCCAGTGTGTGGATCAGTTCCAATCCGCGATATTCCTTTCGACGCGGGCCCGGTTGCGCTGTTTCAGGGGCTCAAAAAACCCAGTCCATCGCCCGACCGCTCAAAGCGCTACCCCACGGCCCGGACCGCTTAGCGAAATAGCGGCGCATGTCCATCTCGCTGCCGGCGGCCCCAACCCCTGAACGCAGCCCAGATCAACCCAACCGTTCATGAATGGCGGTCATGGCGGTGATGAACGCTTCCCGCGTTGGCTTGGCGTGAGGGTTGTAGGTTTGCATATCCTCAAACAGTTGCCAGGTGTCGTTGCCGACCACTCCCAATATGTGCATGAGCCGCTTGTAGCCTTCGGTGTCGACATCCAGTTCCCGAGCGCCAAAGGCCAACAGGGCGCGGCCAATGAAGTGGGTCAGGGAGAGGCTAACAGCGATCTTCTCATCATGTTCCTGGGCCGTGGTCTGAATCGTTACCAAGCCTTTGCGCTTCAACCAGTTCCGGATGTTACGATATCGGCCCCTGGCGATGCGTTCCGGGCAAAGCACAATTTTTTGCCCCTGCAGTGAGTCGGCGGCACTGTCCGGACCAAAGAGGGGGTGGGTCGCCAGGATCGACACGGTCGCGGGCAGGAGCTCCCTCATCCATTGCACGGGGTAGACCTTGACCGAGCAGACATCCACCACCAGGGCGTCTTTTCTCAACAGTGGCGCCATTTCCCGCAGGGTTGCCGGCATGGCCGAAATGGGCACGCACAGGATTACCGTTTCCTGACGACAAGCGGTTGGAAAGGAACCCAGCGTTGCCCCGCAGTCCTTGACCGCCACCCCTTTGTCGCTGCGGGTGTAAACGACCACCGCGAAGTCCTGACTCAGGTATCGGGTTGCCAGCTCGCCAAAACGTCCGAACCCGATGATACCGACACCGCTCATAGCACCCCACCCATCAACCTGAACGCTTCCGGCAAATGCCCTCGCTGGGCTGGATTCGTCGCGACAGCTGCAATGGCTTCATTTCAGGGCTTCCGATCGACTGCAGCACCTAAAGGCGCATTTTCTGCCGCAAGGCAAAATCCGCCAGTACCAGTGCCGCCATGGCCTCGACGATGGGAACGGCTCGCGGCACCACGCACGGGTCGTGACGGCCCTTGGCCTCCAACGTAACCGGGTTGCCTTCAAAATCAACCGTCTGCTGAGCAAGACCGATAGTGGCCGGCGGTTTGAAGGCCACGCGGAAGACAACGGGTTCCCCGTTGCTGATTCCACCCTGAACGCCCCCGCTGTGGTTGGTGGTTGTGCCCAAACGCCCGTCACGGGAGATAAAAAGGTCATTATGGACCGATCCGGTAAACCGGGTGCCGGCAAATCCCGAACCGATTTCAAACCCCTTGGTAGCCGGAACGGAGAGCATGGCCTGGGCCAGTTTGGCCTCCAGCTTGTCGAACACCGGCTCCCCCCAGCCGGGGGGTATGTGGCGACACACACAGGTCACGATACCCCCGACACTCTCCTTTTCCGCTTTAACCCGGGCAACCCGACCTTCCATCCGAGCGGCGGCTTGCGGGTCGGGACACCGGACCCAGTTGGCATCGACCGCCTGCCGGGTGATGGCCCGCCCATCAACGGCCGAGGCCTCGATATCACTAATGGCGCTGACCCAGGCGACGATTTCGACGCCATAGGCATCCTGGAGCATCTTCTCGGCCACGGCACCGGCCGCCACCCGGCCGATGGTCTCCCGGGCACTGGCGCGTCCGCCCCCGGACGAGGCCCGCAGACCGTATTTCATCTGGTAGGTGAAGTCCGCGTGGGAAGGCCGGGGAATTTGGTTCAGGCGATGATAGTCGCCCGGCCGCTGATCCCGGTTGGGAACAAAGAGGCCGATGGGGGTTCCCAGGGTGACACCGTTTTCCACACCCGAGTAGATGGTCACCTGGTCCACTTCCCGGCGGTCGGTGGTCAGTGGGTTCTGGCCCGGTCGACGGCGGTCCAGCTGCGGCTGTATGTCCGCTTCGCAGAGTTTCATGCCGGGTGGGCACCCATCAAGAACAGCGCCCACGCCTTTGCCGTGGGATTCACCGAAGGTACTAACTGTTAGGAGCGTCCCGAAGGTACTGGACATGGCGACCATCCGATTCAATGGAATTGAGGGGTTATCCGGTTCGATGGGGCTGAAAAAAAATTAAAGCCGCTCATATTGGCCGCCCCCGTCACCTTATTGGCCGTTCAGCAGCGCTTCAATCCGGGCGCAGACGGCTGCAATGGTCTCGCCGTCGGTATCAACGGTGAAATCGGCCGCCTTCTGGTAAAGCGGCCTGCGCTCGGCCAGGGTCGAAGCCACCGCTTCAATCGCTCCCGGCCCGGCCAGCGGCGGCCGGTTAAGCGCAGTGGCATCATCGGCGTGCATCCGTGCTTCGACGGTCTCGGGGCTGGCGGTGAGCCAGACGATCCTTCCGGTGGCTTTCATGATTTGGATATTGCGATCATCGAGAACGATGCCCCCACCCGTGGCCACCACCTGACGATCCGCCGCGCACACCGCTTCGAGAGCCCGACGTTCCTGCTTCCGAAAAAACGCCCACCCGCTCTCCGCAACCATGCGGGCAATGTCGCTGCCGATCATGTCAACGATAATCCGGTCCGTATCCACCAAAGGCCATCCAAGCCGTCGGGCCAGAATTTGTCCCACGCTGGTCTTTCCGGTACAGCGAAATCCGATCAGAAACAGGTTCACGACGCCTGACCGCCTGTGTAAAGCGTTTGCCACACCTGCCAGAAAGCGGGAAAGGATTTTTCCACGCAAAGCGGCGCTGATATTTTAACCCCGGGTACCCTGAGACCGGCCATGGCAAAACTCATGGCAATGCGGTGGTCATCGTGGGTTTGGATCACCGCGCCTCGGGGGGAGCCTCCAGTCACCAGGAGCCGGTCATTTTCAGCAACCGCGACAATACCCATTTTACTGAGCTCGCTGCAGGTGGCTGACAGCCGGTCGCTCTCCTTGACTTTGAGATGGGAGACGTTTTCGATGACCGTCGTACCTTCGGCAAACGCCGCCACCACCGCCAGCGTGGGCACCATGTCGGGCATGTCAACCATGTCGACCCTTACGGCCCGCAGACGACCGCCGCTCACCGTTATCCCCTCCGGAGCCTGTTCCACCCGACACCCCATTTTTTCGAGAACCCCGGCCAGACGCACATCTCCCTGCTTGGAATCGACCGACATCCCGTTAACGGTGACACTGCCGCCGGTAATTGCGGCCGCTCCCCAGAAGTATCCGGCCTGAGAAGCGTCCGGCGCAACGACATAATCACCGGGCCGATAGCTCTGGCCGCCGCTGATGTCAAAACGGGTGTAGGCATCGCGCTCTACCCGTATGCCGAAGCGATTTAGAATATCTACGGTCATGTCCACATAAGGGCGCGAGACCGGCCCGCTGGTCACCGAAATCGACATGCCGTGGCGCGTGCAGGGGGCCAGCAGCAACAGAGCGGAGAGAAACTGGCTGCTGACACTGCAGTCGATGCTCACCGGGCCGCCCGTTCTGCAACCGCCTTGAATCTCCACCGGCGGGCAGCCGGTGCCGTCCAAGGAGCGGGCATCAATTCCCAGCTGGTTCAATGCCGTCAGCAGGGGGCCGATGGGACGCTGGTGCAGACGCGGTGTGCCGGCAAGCCGGTACGCCCCTTGGCCCAACGCGGCCACAGCCGCGAGCAAGCGCACGGATGTACCTGAGTTGCCGAGGTAAATAGTCTCGGCGCAGGATTTGAAACGGCCATTGAGGCCCTGAATAAGGACGGTTTGGTTTTGGTCGGCCACCCCCGCACCCATCTGTTTTAGGGCAGCTAACGTCAGCCGGGTATCCTGGCTGCGCAACGGGTTGTGAATCGTGCAGGGGCCATCGGCCAGCGCTGCGGCGATAAAGGTCCGATGGGTATCACTTTTGGATCCTGGTACGCTGACCCGACAACAACCGATGCGATGGGGTTTGATTTCAATCACACAGGTTACCCTTGATCTGAGTTCAAGGCGTTGAGGACGGTTTGCCTCATCACCGCCACCGGTGCCTTGGTGCCGGTCCAGCGTTCGAACTGGAAGGCACCCTGGTACACGAACATAGCCACCCCGTCGACCACGGCACAGCCGGCCTCTCGAGCCGCCTTGATCAACCGGGTTTCCCGGGGATTGTAGACGATGTCCATCACCGTCATGCCGGGCCGCAGGCAGCGGCGGGCAACCGGCATCGCTTCCGTTTGGGGAACCATTCCCACCGGGGTGGTGTTCACCACAATGTCCACTTCGATGCCCACGAAATCGGCCAGGGGGCAGAAATCGCACCCCAGTTCATCGGCCAGCAAAGAACCCTGATCCGGGCTGCGATTGACGATGATCAACCGCCCACCATGGGCCCGGATGCCATGGGCAACCGCTCGGGCCGCACCGCCGGCACCGATCACCGCCACCCGCCGGTTGGCAATAGGACTCTTTTCCAACAGCGCGGCCATGGCGCCGGGAGAGTCCGAATTGAAGCCGATCAACCGCCCGTCATCGTTGACGATGGTGTTAACGGCACCGATCTGTCTGGCCACAGGGTCCACCTGATCCAGCAGTTCCATGACCGGCACCTTGTGGGGAAGGGTCACACTGCAGCCGTGAACACTCAGGGCTCGAACGCCGGCGACAGCCTCGGGCAGGCGGGTAACCCGACAGGCCAGATAAACCCCATTGTGACCGGTCCATCGAAAGGCCGCATTGTGCATGGCCGGGCTCAAACTGTGGGAGACCGGGTCACCCATCACCAGGTACATTCGGGTGCGCAGATCGATAGGCGGTATGCCGAGCTGGGAAACACCGCCGGCGGCGGGGCCACGGTGGCTGCTGGCCGCAAGATGGGCAACGGTCGCCTCGGGATCGTGGCAAGTCACCTGCTGAGAAGCCTGGATGGCGCGTGCCGCCGTAATGATGTCGATGAAAATGCCCTGTAGCACAGCCGGATCCAATGGCCCCGGATTCGAGGCGGTCAGCCGTCTGAGGATTTCACTCTCACGGGTGCTGTCCACCACCCGGTCGTCACTCTCCTTTTTGAGTTTCCCGATCCGTTTGGCCAGGTTGAGACGTCGGTTGATCAACTCCAGGAGGGTGTCGTCGATCTGGTCGATCTGTTGACGGAGATCGCAGATGTCGGTTGACCTCGTACATTCAGGGACTGGGCCGTTGTCTCCCATGGCGGTTGAGCGGTACCCTTTCGGATGGGTTGAACCGTTTTCCACTCACTGTTGGTTATTGACGATGAAACCATTGAGGGCCGGGAAGAACGGTCTCCACGGCCCCTGCAATAAAAAAGCCGTGGGTTTTTCGGGTCTGCCCACGGCTTGCTTGATCGTTCTAATTTTCAGGGCATCGAGCGCGTGTCGGGCAGAACCTCGCGAAGGCAGTTCCAACGACCACATCTGCCGGGAAAAAAACAAAGCATCGTTTCGAACCCTTAGACACCCCAACCCGTCTGACAAATACAAAGTCACTTTTCCCCTGTCAAGCATTTTCAGAAAAGACGGCTGTGCCTGGCCGTGGCGTCCACAACCACGAACCCCTACTGAGTCGGTTGGACGCACTTTTTTGACGGAAGAAAACGGCCAACCACCAGACCCGCAACAGCAGCGAACAGCGCCAGCCAGAAAACATCGATGACGCTTGCGCCAATTGCCTGGTGCAACGCCGTCCGCGTGTCCGGCAACAATTGCTGCTGGACGTCGGGACGAAAGAAATTCTCAAAGTTTTGGCGGATCTGGTCCATCACCGCAGGGGGTATGGTCCCTGCCGGCGCCGCCGCCCGCAGTGTGTCCGCCACACCGCTGAAGCGGGCGGTGACCAGGCTGCCGCAGATGCCTATCCCCACCGTTCCACCGAGGGTGCGCGTGAACTGATGCGACGAGGTGGCCACCCCTAAATCGGTCTCGGGGACGCTGTTCTGAACGACCAGCAGGGTAGCGATAGAAGTGAAGCCCATACCTAATCCGGCCAGGCCCATCGCCAAGGAACAGACCCACAGGCGGGTGTTTTCTGAGAAATGCACCGCCATCACACAACCACCGATCAGAATGATGCTTCCGACCAGTGCAAATTTTTTTTCGCCCCAGCGGTTGGATTGACGCCCGCAATACAGGGCCCCGACCGACCAGCCGAAGCTGAGAAACATCATCACCAGACCCAACTGGAAGGGCGATCGGCCCAGAGCGCCCTGGATGAACATCGGACTAAAGGCCGAAAGCGAGAAAATGGCCGCACTGCTGAAAAAAACCAGCCCGTTGCCGCTGGAAAACCCCGGCAGCCGGAAAAAATCCATGCAGATAATGGGTTCGCGGCTGCGTTTTTCGGCAAGGTAGAACGCCATGGCCGACAGGGCAGAGACCGCAAACAACCCCACAATCGGTGCGGACGCCCAACCGTAGCGTCGCCCGCCCAGCAACAAGGCGGTCAAAAAAGCAAGGATGGCCAGGACCAGGGTGATGATGCCGGCGTAATCGATCTCGATCAAGGGGTGTTTGGTGCGGGTTTCCGTCAACAAAAACCAGATGCCGCCCATCGATACCAGACCGATGGGCACGTTGATAAAGAAGATCCAGCGCCAGGAAACCCAGCTGACGATAAAACCGCCCAAAGAGGGTCCCAGCACACTGGCCACCCCCCAGACGAAACTGGCATAAGACATCATTTTACCCCGGTTTTGCGGTTCGGAAATGTCGGCCAGCACAATGTAGACCAGAGCGAAGATGCCGCCGGCACCGACACCCTGAATGGCCCGGAACAGCGTCAGCGCCATCATGCTGTGGGCCATCCCGGCCAACATGGAGGCGGCCAGGAAGATAAGGATGGCGATGAGGTAAAGGCTGCGGTTGGGGTAGAGGTCCGCCAGTTTACCGAACACGGGCAGTGCTACCGCCCGGCTGAGCAGGTTAATGGAAAAAACCCAGCTGTAGAGGTGCAATCCACCCAGATCGGCCACAATGGAGGGCATGACCGCGCTCATGATCAGGGTGTCCAGGGCGGCCAGAAACAAGGCCAGCAGCGTGGCCAGAATCAGCGGCAGGCGACGTTTGGCGGAAAGCGGTTCAGTCTGCATCGGCTCCTCAGCCCTGGATCCGGCCAGTGACTGAATCCAGGCGATACACGATTCCTGGGCCGGCGGGCAGCTTCCAACAACCCTGCATCACCAGTGGCCCCTCGCTGGTAAAATGCGGCCCGATCTGATAAGGACGCACTGTAGGCCCACTGCGAATGAGTTGATCGATGCTGCCTATCGTCAGACCCGGACACCCAGAGCGGGACTGGATCCATGATCGTCCGACGTTTCGATACTGTTTTAGCCGCTACCCGGATCGGAATCAGGCTCGCCGCTTCATATCTTTCGGCAGGCATCGTGCTGCACGCCGTCACAGCCATCGAAGTGCTGATCATCGCTGCTCTGGCCCATATTTTGGGGGCGCATCCCCTGAGATCCGCGATGCTGCTGGCGATGGGCCTCATTGCACTTTTCACCCAGCTGGATGCTCGGTCGCGCTACCAGGAATTTAAACAAACCCGCGATCAATTGATGCGCCACGGACCGGACCGAAGGATATTCAGGCCACTGGCCGCATCGCGCTGCCAGCGCGATGCGGCACTGGCCGCCGCCCGACAACTGGGCTGCAAAGCGGCTTGCAGAGCCTATTTCAGCGCAGCCGGCTATCGCTGGTACCACCTGCTGCCCGATTTCCTGAAAACCCATCCCCGCATATTGGTCTCGGCCCGATTCTGGCGCAAGACCTTTTTTGCGCCCACCTATTGCCCAAAGCAGGAGTCTTGCAGTGAAAGTGACCGTTTGTGAACTGCCTAACGATGCCGACGGCCTGAACGCACAATGGGCGGCATTGGCGGCCCATACCCAAGCCCTTCACAGTGATTTGGTGCTGTTGCCGGAAATGCCGTTCCACCCCTGGTTGCCCGCCTCTGACCAGGCGGCACCCGAACGCTGGCTGCAGGCAGTGAAAGCCCACCGGCGTTGGATCCTGCGCCTGTCCGAACTGGGCGCTGCAGTGGTAATGGGCACCCGGCCGGTCATTCGCAGCGGCGTGCCCCACAATGAGGGTTTTGTTTGGACACCGGAGCGGGGGGTTCTCGCCACCCACACCAAATATTACCTGCCCAACGAGGCCGGATACTGGGAGGCCTCCTGGTACCGCCCGGGACCAGGAACATTCGACAGTATTAGCTGGGGCGGGTTGACTTACGGCCTGCTGATCTGCACCGAGCTGTGGTTCAGCCGCCACGCCCGGCGCTATGGCCAGCAAGGCGCCCATATCATCGTCTGCCCCCGGGTCACCCCGGCTGCGTCCACTGGCAAGTGGATCGCCGGCGGCAGAGCGGCCGCGGTGGTTTCAGGCGCCTTCTGCCTGTCATCGAATCTTGCCGGCCCCAACACGCCTGGATCGGATTTCGGCGGAACCGGCTGGATTATCGAGCCCGAAGAGGGCACCCTCCTGGGCACCACCTCTCCCCGTGCACCGTTTCTGACCATGGAGATCGACCCCCGTTGGGCGGAGGCGGCCAAAGGCACCTACCCCCGGTATATTAACGACTAGCGCGATCGATCCCGTTATAGTCCTCGTCGGTCAGCCCCGAGGTTCCCACCACCGCGTGGGCCCCAGCGGTCAACGCCTGAAGCACGTGGGTTTTGGTGGCTGCGGGATGGCTGAACTCCACAAACACGTCACAGGGACCGGAGAGGGCTTCGCCGGCGCCGGCACCCACGTCAAGCACCAGTGCGGGGATGCCGACAACCCTGCCCAGGGGCCGGCCGGCACAACTGCCGGCAATGGCCCCGCTGAGGGTCAACCATGCTTGGGGCGTACCCAGGGCCGCATCGAGCCAATCGGCTATCATCGGGGTGCTTCCCCCGAGGGGGTGGTTGAAATTTTTTCGGCAGGCAGGACGATCGTAAATGCCGTACCGTGGTCGGGTGCGCTTTCACAGACAATGGACCCATGGAATGATTGAATGATGTGATAGACAATTGCCAGACCCAGCCCGGAATGCGTGCCACCCTTGGTGCTGACGTAGGGATCAAACAGTTTTTCCCGCACCGCTTGCGGGATTCCGGGGCCGTCGTCTCGGATCACCACTTCGATCTGTCCACCTGCGGCGTTCCCAGCGCGGGACGGTGCGTCTCCAAGGGGCGGGGCCAGGTGGCGTGCCCGTATTTCAATCCGCCCGCCCCGGGGCGAGATGGCATCGGCTGCATTTCGGATCAAGTTGATCAAGACCTGTTTGAGGTTGTCCGGATCGATCACAACCTTGGGCAGATTGGGTTCAAGATCGCTGTGAATGCTGATATTGGCGTCTGAAAGCAGGGGCGCCTGAGTCAGCGCCAGCAGATCCAGCAGCAGTGCATTGAGGTCGGTTCGCGCCTCCCCAGGGGATTCGGGCGTGGAAAAGGCGGTCAATTTTTTCAGAAGTCGGCTGATGCGCGATATCTCTTGGCTGATAATCTGGGTCTCTCGGTCTTCCATACCGGCTGCGGCCATTTTCATCCCCAGCACCTTGAGATAGTTTTTGATAATACCCAGGGGGTTGTTGACTTCGTGAACCACCCGTCTGGCCAGATCGATGGAGGCCTCGATCCGCGTGGCCTGAACCCGCTGCAATTGACGCCGCCGAAGATCTTCCAGATGAAGCGCCGATGCACCCTGATGCAGCAGGAGGTTCAAGAGCCCGGTATTTTCTGAGCGGTGCGGCAGGCGATCGTTGGGAACCCCCAGGGCCAATACCCCGATGGGATGGTTGTGAGCGATCAGCGGAAGGCAGCACAGGGCGGCCCCCCCCAACAGCCGTTTCAGCTGCTCATCAATTACGGTCAACCCATCGGAGCCTGTATCGACCGAGTCCAGTGGATGCTGCTCGACAAGCGCCCTGACCAAAAGGGTTGCCGTCATCTTCATGGAGACGGTCAGCCTGGGGTGCTTAACATACCCCCCCCCGGCTGGATCGAGCATATGGCCGACGAGAGCGTCCCGCGTTTCATCCATGAGGAAGAAAAGCGATCGCTGGGTATCAAAGAGTATCTGAAAGGCATCGGCAATGCATTTTAATATGCTGCCCTGGCCTTCGGCAGCGAGAAACGATTCGAGGGTTCCAACGGTCAGGGCCAGATGCCGGACGTCACCCGTCAGCCGATCCTGCACCGCCCGATCCTCATCATCGGACTGGCCGTCGGATGTCAGAATCGAATCGATATCGATATCCAGCCAACGGGCCACCGCTCTGGCCTCTTGATCCGACTTCGCCACCAACCGATGGCATTGAAGTGGGTCTCTTCCCAATAGCTGGTTGACCGACGCCAACCCCCGCCGCAGTCCGTCTTCGGTATCCTGGCAGAGCAGATTGGCCGCATGGATGGTCTGAACCAGGGGAAACGCCTGCGCGATGCGATCGGGGGTCTCGTGATGATAGCGCACGCAATCGCTGATGGACGATCCCAGCTGCCAGCGATCCAACAGCCAGGCGCCGACTTCGGCATGGGTTGCGCCCAGGCGGGCCTCCCCGGCCAGCATCAGACCTTTGTCATGACCGGAGGATTCCAGGAGCGCGTCATAGCTTTTTCGAAAATGGATCCATAACAACGCCTTTCCGATATCATGCAGCAGACCGGCAAGAAAGGCCTCATCGGGGTGACAGCCGTTCCAATCGGAGGCCATGTGTTTGGCCAGGCAGGCGCAGCGCAGGGAATGCCACCAGAATTGCTTGAGATCGAACCGGCCGCCGGTTTTCGGCGACGCGAAGGCCTCATACACCGCAGCGCAGATTGCGATATTTTTGACGCCGGTGGTGCCGAGCAGCATCACGGCCTGGGTGACCGCCTCAACTTTACGGCGCAGGCCCATGTGCGCCGAGTTGACCAGTTTCAGGATTTTGGCGCTCAAAACCGGGTCGGTGTTGACGATTGCGCCAATTGCATTGAGATCCGGGTTGTCGTTGTTGCAGGCCTCGATCAGCTTCAATAGAATATGGGGCAGGGTCGGAAGGTTTTTCAGGGCGGCGAGTTTGCTGAGTATAGCGTTTGGCCCATTCATTGATCCAGACCTTTCGATTGGAATACACGCCAACAGAGTTTGCGCATTGGACTCGCGAGCGGTGTCGAACCGCGATCAGCTGCGTTGGAACCCGGTTCTCAAGGCCGACCGTCGGACGCTGGTGATAGAAGGGCGACAGCCGCCCACGGCAGCCGGGTGCACCGATGGCAGGCTCCGCCCTAAACCATCTTCGGCCAAACGCGTTGAAACTTTACCCGCAGGCCACCGTCTTAAAGCGCACTAAGTAGCGGGTCAGGTTGAATCGCTGCTGATGATGACCCGCAGGCGAGCCTGGGGATCAAGCGGGCTGGCTGGGGCGGGCATCGGTGCCGTCCGGTGGGCGCAGAACGACCCACCCTGTCGACGGCGGACCCTATGGTCGCACAAAGAAAGCGCTGGCGCCGGACCGAGGCGGGTCAGACTGATTCCACGGCCTTGACCTCGGGGATTTGCTGTTTCAACACACGTTCGATGCCGTTTTTCAGGGTCATCTGGGACATGGGGCAACCGGCACAGGCGCCCTGGAGTCGGACCTTGACGATGCCGTCCGCTACACTGACCAGTTCCACGTCGCCGCCGTCCGCCTGCAACATGGGCCGGATTTTTTCGATAGCTGCCGCAACTTTTTCTTTCATCGGCTGTCGCCTCTCTTTCCATCTGGAGTGAAGCCCGCGAGACTCAACGGTCGGGACTTTGACGAACACTATAAAACGCCTTTTGAAAACGGTCAAATGAACCGGACAGAATCGCCCGGCGCATGCCTGCGACCAGATTGATGTAGTAATGAATGTTGTGAATGGTGTTGAGCCGGTAGGCCAGGATTTCACGCGCCATATAGAGGTGGCGAAGGTAGGCCAGACTGTAGTGACGACAGGTGTAACAGCCGCAGGATGCATCCACCGGCCCCGGATCATCACGAAAACGCGCGTTGCGGATGTTGAGGGTCCCCCGTGCGGTAAACATCTGTCCGTTGCGGGCATTGCGGGTGGGCATGACGCAGTCGAACATATCCGCTCCCATTCCGACCAAGGCCACCAAATCCTCAGGCGTGCCCACCCCCATGACATAGCGGGGGCGATCGGCGGGCAGCAACGGCAGGGTGTGCGCGGCCATCTCCATCATCAGGGCCTTGGGCTCGCCCACGCTCAGACCACCGACGGCGTAGCCGGGGAAACCGATGGTCGCGATCTCCTCGGCGGAACGGCGCCGAAGGTCGGCAAACATACCGCCTTGAACAATGCCGAACAGGCTGTTGCGGCGGTCCGTCTGTGTCCGCCAAAAGGTCTTGCAGCGCCCCGCCCATCGGGTGGTAATTTCCAGCGCCGCCACCGCCTGCTCACGGGTCGCCGGGTGTTCGAGGCACTGGTCCAGGCACATAATGATATCCGAATCGAGGCAGAGCTGGACCTGGATCGATTTTTCAGGCGACAGCATGTGACGGGAGCCGTCGATGTGAGACTGGAAGGCGTATCCCGCCTCGGTGAGCCGGCGCAGCTTCGAAAGGGAAAAAACCTGGAACCCGCCGCTGTCCGTCAGAATCGGCCGGTCCCAGTGCATAAACCGGTGCAACCCCATAAACCGGCCGATGGTCTCGCAGCCGGGTCGCAGGTATAGGTGGTAGGTGTTACCCAGAATGATCTGTACACCGGCCGCCTTCAACTCCTCTGGACTCAGGGCCTTGACCGTAGCCTGGGTGCCCACGGGCATAAAGACCGGAGTCTCTACCCGGCCGTGGGCCGTATCGAATGCCCCCGCCCGGGCGGCGCCGGATTGGGCAAGCAGGTTGAACTCTAGCATGGATTACCCGGTTTGGTGGGTTGACTGCGTTAGTTAGTGTCCATCCACAATCGGTTATTTCGCCCGATATCGGCGTTATGCTCAAAATTTTATCCTCGGAATATCAACTATATGCCTGCGGTAAAATTTTTCGCATGCCTTGATCTCGACCAAAATTCCTCGTTTCTGAATGGGCACTTAATAGGGAACCCGGTGCGATCCCGGGACGAACCCGTCGCTGTGAGCGGGGACGAAGGCC
>JAWOIA010000085.1:0-34867 GCA_046484885.1 Desulfosarcina sp.
GCCAGATTCAGACCAGACGTTCTCCGGCCGTGTGCCTCTGACCACCATTCGCCTGCCATTGAATGGGTTTACGGGTGTAGACCTGAGCCAGGTTGTGGAAGTGACGCTGCTGTTTGACCAGACGGAGAGTGGCACGTTGTTTGTGTCGGATTTGGAACTGGTACGGCCGTGGCCTTAAGGCCGGGCTAGTAGATGAGCGTATTTCTCAACATAAAAAGGGGCTTGCCCATTCGGCAAGTCCCCAGGGTGAAGATCTCTTCCATCCGCGGCTCCAGTATTTCTCCTAAAATCTGGCGCGCCAGTTTGCGCGGCTGACGGCCGCCTACACCCGGAACCTCGATGGTCTCTTCGGGGTTGATGGCGGCGCTGTTGCAGGTGCCGTAATTGCGCTTGATGCGTTCCGCCTCCTTTACCGGTGCCCGCAATCCGATGGCGATGTCGTTGGTGAGGTTGTCGCCCCCCAAAGCCAGAACGAAGGTGTGCTTGATGTTCCTGCCTGAGAAGATAGCCAGGTCACTGGTGCCACCTCCCAAATCGATCAGGCCGGTGCCCAACTGCTTCTCTTCATCGGTCAGTACCGCTTCACCCGAAGCCAGGCTTTCCAGTACGATGTCGCATACATCCAGCCCGGCCCGATTGGCACATTTGACGATGTTGTGGGCTGAGGTGACCGCTCCGGTGACGATATGGATTTTGGCCTCGAGGCGGATGCCGGCCATTCCCACCGGGTCCTGGATGCCGGTCTGGTCGTCCACAATGTACTCCTGGGGTAGGACGTGGATGACTTCCCGGTCCATGGGAATGGCCACGGCCCGGGCAGCATCGATGACCCGTTCGACATCCTGGGGTGTGATTTCCGGTCCCTTGATGGCCACAATCCCGCGGCTGTTGAATCCGGTGATGTGGCCGCCGGCGATGCCGGCATAGACCGAAGATATTTCACATCCGGCCATCAGTTCGGCCTCTTCCACCGCCTTTTTGATCGATTCCACCGTGGATTCGATGTTGACCACCACCCCTTTTCGCAAACCGATGGATGGATGGGTCCCGATACCGATGATGTTGATTTCGCGGCCCGCCACTTCGCCGACCACGGCGCAGATTTTGGTGGTCCCGATATCCAGGCCGACGATAATATTGCTTTCTCTGGGTGACTGCACTTATGCCTCCTTGGGTTCCAAATCAGACGAAACGGCTGGTGCCAGCGAAATCACGATCCGATTGACATCAAACAGATCGATGACCCGATACCGGCTCAGCCGGTCGTCGCCGCGCAGCTGGGCGGTCAGATGCTTCAAGGCCATGCATTTGTCACGATAATGACCGAAACCCAGTTTCACGGCCCGGCCCGATTCGCCCAGGTGCACAATGGCGCCGATTTCCGGGTCCATCTGCAGGCGCTGGATGTCAACCAAGGGCAGGGGGCTGTTTGTTTCCCGGGCCAGGTGCAACAGGTTCATTACGGCTTCGAATGCTTCGGTGGGCGGTTCGCCGGGAACCGGCAGGTCCGCATGATCCAGGCCCGCAACCCGTGGCAAACCCGCGCTGTTTGAAATATCTTCGCGCTCGAACACCGCACCGGCGATGTTGATCAAAAAACCGTGGCCGTCGCCCATCTCCAGGATGGCCAGCGGCACCTCTTCCCGGATATGAATGGACAGCCCAGAGGGAATCTCGCGGCTGACGGCTGCATCGGCGATCCATGGATTCGCCAGCAGCCGCTTACGGGTGGTCGTCAGGTTCACTGCCAGGATATTCATGTGCGGCTCGACCGCGGCAATCTCAAGGACCTGCGATCGGCTGAGCCGCTGCTGCCCGGTGACCACAATCTCGCGGGCCTGGAAGTGGTGGGTCTGCGTAAAATAATGGTAAGCCCAGATAAAGGCCACACTGGCTGCGATCAGTGCCAGCGCGCCTGCGGTTGCTCTGGCCGTCATCAGGGCCCACTCCCGGAGTGCCGGCCGACGGCGTGGCCGGTTTTTTCTGAGGCGGTTTTTTCGGGTCGTTTTCAATTCACTACCTTTCGAGAGCGCGGCCGCTAATCGGCCAACTGATTCAGCATCATGTCACCAACGCGATACACATCCCCGGCGCCCAGGGTCAGCAGGATGTCGCCCGAAGCCAGTTTCAGTTTGAGGTGGTCGACGCAGCCTTCAAAACTCTCCAGGCTGGTCACGTTGCGGTGACCGTGGGCCCGGATGCAATCCGCCAGGGTTTGGCTGCTGACCCCTGCAAGGGGCGCTTCACCAGCCCCATAAATGGGCAGAACCACCAATACATCGCTGTTGTTGAAAGCGTGGGTGAACTCTTCCAGCAGCGCCTGGGTGCGGGTGTAGCGGTGAGGCTGGAAGACAACCACTTTGCGGCGGTCCGGCCAATTTCCTTTTACCGCTTCCAGGGTGACCCGGATCTCAGTGGGATGGTGGCCGTAGTCATCGATGATCGTCACGCCGTTGACGGTACCCTTGATCTCGAGTCGGCGCTGAACCCCTTCGGCGGATGCCAGGGATCGTTTGATGGCCTCCAGAGGGATGTCCAGCTCCAAACCAACGGCAATGGCGGCTAGGGCGTTGCTGACGTTGTGCATCCCCGGCATGGACAGATTAAACGCGCCCAGGTTCTTGCCCCGGTGAATCACGGTGAACCGGCTTTTCATCGCCTCGAAGCTGATATCACGGGCCTGGTAATCGGCCTGGGCGCTCCGCCCGTAGGTGGTGAACCGCTTTTGGATGTGGGGGAGGAGGCCCTGAAGCGGTTCATTGTCCAGGCAGAGCACGGCCAGGCCGTAGAACGGGATGCGATCGATAAAACTCAGAAAAACGGCTTTGATCGCCTCCAGGTTCTCATAGAAATCCATATGTTCCCGGTCGATGTTGGTGACGACGGCAATCGCCGGGGAGAACTTCAGAAATGAACCGTCGCTCTCGTCGGCTTCGGCCACGATAAAGTCACCTTGGCCCAGCACCGCGTTGCGACCGATGCTTTTTAACTTGCCGCCGATGACCACGGTGGGATCCAATCCGCCGCCGGCCAGGACGTTGGCCACCAGAGAGGTGGTTGAGGTCTTGCCATGGGCGCCGGCGATGGCCACGCTGTATTTGAGCCGCATCAATTCTGCCAGCATCTCAGCTCTGGGAATAACCGGAACCGTCGCTTCCCGGGCCGCGGCCACCTCCGGGTTATCGGCGTGGATGGCCGACGAAACCACGACCACGTCAGCCCCGCTGATCTGCCCGGCGCGGTGCCCGATATGAATGGTCCCGCCCAGCCGCAACAAATTGGCGGTGATATCCGAGGCCTTCAGGTCCGAACCGGAAACCCGGTAGCCCAAGTTCAGGAGGAGTTCGGCGATGCCACTCATGCCGATACCGCCGATGCCGACGAAATGAATGTGATATTTTTTCAGGTACATGATCGATCGCTCACCAGTTGATAGCACGCATCCACAATGGTTCGGGCCGCGCCGGGTTTTCCCAGGCGTTTGGAACGGTCGGCCATGGCCGCCAGCTGCTCGGGTGCGCCCATCAATTGGTCCAGGCACCTGGCCAGGGCCGCCCCGCTCAGGTCCCTTTCCAGCAGCATCTGGGCCGCTCCCCGGTCAACCAGAATCCGGGCGTTGTGTTCCTGGTGGTTGTCCGCCGCAAAGGGATAGGGAATCAACAGGGCCGCTTTACCCAGGGCGGTCAACTCCGCTACGGTGGTGGCGCCGGCGCGGCAGACCACCAAATCGGACTGCTGGTAGCGCGATGCCATGTCATAGAAAAAGTCGTTCACCTCGCCCCGGACACCGGCCACTTGATAAGCAGCCGCTACCCGATCACGGTCCTCGGCCCCGGTCTGGTGGATCATGCGGATCTTTTCCCGATGTCGCAAATGGGGCAGCGCCTCCGCCACGGCCAGGTTGATGGCGTGGGCGCCCTGGCTGCCGCCGACCACCAGGACGGTGAAAGTGCTTTTGCGCGCCGCTTGGCCGCCCGCCGCTGCCAGGATTTCCGGTCGCACCGGGTTGCCGGTGATCCGTTTTTTAAAGGGATCGATTTTTCCGCGGGTCTCTTCGAAACTGACGAAGATCCGCCGGGCAATCGGAAAAAGGATCCGGTTGGTGATGCCGGGAACGGCATTCTGCTCACACAGAACCACTGGAACGCCCTTGAGCCAGGCGGCCACAGCCACCGGGCCGGCGGCGTATCCACCCACGGCCACCACCAGATCAGCCGATCGTTGCGCCAGGATGCCCGCGGAGCGGGCCAATGCGGCCGGAATCATCATCAGCGCCCGGATCCCGGATTTCAGCCCCTTGCCCTTGATACCCTCGATCGTGATGCTTCGGTGGGGATAACCGGCCCGGGCCAGGGTCTTTTTCTCGAAGGGTCGGCCGGCTCCGACGAACAGAACCCGGGTGAGCGGGTTGCGCGCGCAAAACTCCCCGGCCAGGGCGATCCCTGGAAAGAGGTGCCCACCGGTGCCGCCGCCGGCGATCACCACCTGGAGTGGCCGCCAGGCACGGCAGGATTCAGCATCGGGCATTGCGCGCTCCGATATTCATCAGAATTCCCACCGCCGCCATATTGGTCAGCAGATTCGTGCCGCCGTAGCTCAGGAACGGCAGCGTCAGCCCTTTGGTGGGCAGCAGCCCCAAAGCCACCCCCATGTTGATGCATACCTGAAGGCCGATGGTTACAGTGATGCCCATGGCCATAAACGAACCAAAACGGTCCGGGGTGTTGCGGGCGATGCAAATGCCCCGAGTCAGGATGATCCCGTACAGCAGGATTACGATCATAACCCCGATGAGCCCCAGCTCTTCACCCACCACCGAAAAAATGAAATCGGTGTGGGGTTCGGGCAGATAAAACAATTTCTGGTATCCTTTGCCCAGGCCTGCGCCGGTGACCCCCCCGGTACCGAATGCCATCAGTGAATGGATGATCTGGTATCCCTCGGCGGTGGGGTACTGCCAGGGGTCCAGAAAGCTCATCAGGCGCCTGACCCGGTAATCGGCCTGGTGCATGAACAGCCAGGCCATGGGTGCCAGCGCCACGATAACCGACAGCAGGTGGGTGATTCGGCATCCACCCACGAAAAGCATGATCCAGGTCAAGGCAGCCAAAACCACCGCTGACCCGAAATCGGGCTGCAGCAGCAGCAGGGACATCAAGACGCTCAGGACGATCAGATGCGGCAAAAAACCCACATAGAAATCGCGCAGCCGTTCGTCTTTCTTGCTCATGGAGTAAGCCAGGTATGTCACCAGGGCCAGTCGGGCCAGTTCCGATGGCTGAAACCGCAGCGGACCCAGCTGCAACCAGCGGGCGGATCCACCGGCCGCCACACCCCATTCGCTGAAAGCCACGGCCACCAGCATGGCGATGGCCGCCGCCAGAGCCGGGTAGGCCAAGGTGCGGTAAAGACGAAACGGAATGTAGCTGAAAACCACCAGCATCACGATGCCGATCAGAGAAAAGGCGGCCTGTTTTTTCAGAAAGAAGTAGTCGCTGCCGAACTTTTTCAGGGCCAGGGCGGAGCTGGCACTGTAAACCATCACAATTCCCATTCCCACGAGCAGCAAAACCGGAAACAGCAGGCCCAGATCGTAGACCACCGGCTGGACACGCTTTGGTTTCGCGACTGCGCTCATCCCAACCTCGCTACGATTTCCCTGAACCGGTTGCCGCGCTGGACGTAGCTGTCGAACCTGTCAAAGCTGGAGCAGGCGGGAGATAGAAGCACGGCCTCTCCCGGCAAGGCCGCAGCAAAGGCCTTTTGCACCGCTTCTTCCAGGGACCCGGCCTCAAGAATGCCCTTTTCCGGATCTCCGGCCAGGGCGGTGACAATCTGGTCTCGGGCTTCACCCATGGCCACCAGGGTTTTTACATGGCGGCGTATCTGCGATTTGAGCTGGGTAAAATCGCTGCCTTTGTTTCGCCCGCCCATGATCAGTATCACCGGCTGGTCAAAACCGGTCAGGGCCCGTTTGACCGCATCCACATTGGTGGCTTTGGAGTCGTTGACAAAGCACACGCCGCGCACCCACCCCACCGTTTCCAGACGATGAGCCAGCCCCTCGAATTGATCGATGGCCTGCTGGATGCCGGCATCCGTGGCGCCATGCTCGCGGGCGGCCAGACAGGCCGCCGCCACGTTCTCCCGATTGTGCGGGCCGATGAGGCGGGTTCGGTTCAGCGAAAACCGGCCGGTCTGCCGGCCGGCATCCCAAATCAGGATTTCCTCTTTCAGAATTTGGGCCCCCTGGGCGACGGCCTGGTCCGAGAAGAGCTGTCGGCGGGCCCTGGGGGGCGCCTTTCTGGTCAGCGCAGCCACGGTGGCATCCATGGCGTTGAGGATGGCCGAATCGGTGGGGCGCTGGTTTTCGAAAATCCGCCACTTGGATTCGGCATAAGCCTCAGCGTTCGGATAGCGGTCGAGGTGGTCATCGGTGATGTTGAGCATCACTGCCGTATCGGGCCGAAACTCAACGGTGGTGTCCAACTGGAAACTGCTCACTTCGACCACCACCACATCGGCCCGGCCATGCTGACCGTCCGCGTAGGTGACCAACGGTGTGCCGATATTTCCTCCCACGAATACCTGCTTGTGGCTCTTTTGCAGCATCTCTCCGACCAGCTTCGTTGTCGTGGTTTTTCCGTTGGTACCGGTGACTGCCAGGATTGGCTCAGCAATGTGGCCGGCGGCCAGTTCCATCTCGCCGATAACCGGTATTCCTCTGGCCCAGGCCGGTTCCAGCATCGGCTGATGATGTGCAACGCCGGGACTGAGCACCACCAGGTCCGCCCGCTCAAAATCGCCGGCATCATGCCCGCCCAGGCTCAGATGGACCCCCCAACCAGCCAGGCTGTCGGCGGAGCTCTTCAGGGATTCAGCCGGTGCGCGGTCCGTCACGGTTACCCGCGCTCCCCGATTGACCAGAAATCGGGCCGCTGCCACGCCGGAGAGTCCCAAACCAACCACCACAATTCGTTTGTTTCGAAGATCCATGGCTGGCACCGCTGTCCCGGCTCAACGCAGTTTGAGGGTACTCATCGAAATCAGCGCCAGGGCGATGGCGATGATCCAGAAACGCACGATCACTTTTGGCTCCGGCCACCCTTTCAGCTCGAAATGGTGATGCAGCGGTGCCATCCGAAAAATCCGCCGGCCCTTGGTCATCTTGAAAAAGCCGACCTGAAAGATCACGGAGAGGGCTTCGATGACGAACAGGCCGCCGACCAGCAGCAGCAAGATCTCCTGTTTGGTGATGACCGCCACGGTGCCCAAAGCGGCCCCCAAAGAGAGGGACCCCACATCCCCCATGAACACCTGGGCCGGATAAGCGTTGAACCACAAAAAACCCAAACCGGCGCCGGCCAGGGCACCGCAGTAGATGGTGATTTCTCCGGCCCCCGCCACCGGGGCGATCTGGAGGTAGTCGGCGATGCGGGCATGGCCGGCCACGTAGGCAAAAATCATATAGGTGCCGGCCGCGATGATCACCGGGCCGATAGCCAGGCCGTCCAGCCCGTCGGTCAGGTTCACAGCGTTGGACGCCCCCACGATAACCAGGGCGGCAAAAAAAATGTATCCCCAGCCCGGATCCGGAGCGAACCGTTTGAAAAACGGTATGCTGAGCTTGGTTGAGAACTCGGGCACCAGGTAGGCCAGCAGTCCCACCAGCAGCGCCAGCAGGATCTGAAGCAAAAGCTTCTGGCGGACGCTCAGGCCCTGGCTGCGTTTTTTGACCTGCATCAGATAGTCGTCGGTAAAACCAATGGCACCGAATCCGAGGGTGGCCAGCAGGGCGATCCAGATGTAAGAATTGGTCAGGTCGGCCCATAGCAGGGTCGATCCGACCACTGCGAAGATAATCAGTACGCCTCCCATGGTGGGGGTTCCGGCTTTTTTGTGGTGCTCACGGGGGCCGTCCTCGCGAATAAATTGCCCCACCTGCATCATGGAAAGACGCCGGATGATCCAGGGCCCCAGCACAAAACAGATCAGAAACGCCGTCAGACTGGCGTAAATGGTCCGGAAGGTGATGTACCGGAACACGTTGAAGCCTGCAAAGGTCGTGTGCAGGGGAAATAGAAGATGATAGATCATGTTTCGCTATTGCGCCTCTGGCCTCACGTTTGCCTGTTTCCTTGATGCCTCATCGCTGCTTGGTCCAGCCGACGATGGCTTCGACCACCGCTTCCATGGCCATGCCCCGGGATCCTTTGACCAGGATCAGATCGCCGGCTTGGAGCTCCTGGTATAGCCGTTCGATGATCGCCGCTTTGGTGCCGCAGAAGATCCGGTCTGCCGCCATGCTCCGGTCCATGGCGCCATCGGCGACGGCGGCGGCGAAATGGCCGGTCAGGTAGAGCCGATCCATGGGGGTCTCGGCCGCGATCCTGCCGATTTGGCGGTGCAAATCCGCTGACTCGGGTCCCAGCTCAAGCATCTCACCAAGGATGGCGATTCTGCGACGGTGGGGATGCATCCTGGTCAGCATTTCCATGGCGGCGGCCATGGAGGCCGGGTTGGCGTTGTAGGTGTCATCCACCAGCAGCATGTCCCGGCCCAGCGGCCTTAGGCCCATACGCCCCAAGGGGGGGGTAAACGATTCCAGCCCGGCCTGGATAAGCGCCAATGGCACACCCATGACCACGCCGGCTGCCGCTGCCGCCAAGGCGTTGGAAACCATTACCCGTGCCGGGGTGGCCAGGGTCACGGCCATGTGGCCCGACGGGACAACCAGGGTAAAGGCCGCAGCGGTTTCCGTCAGACGAATATTCTCGGCCCGCACCGCTGCGCGTTCAGTGGTTCCGAAAAAAACCACCGCACGGTCCAGGTTTTCGGCCAGGGCTGCGACACGCGGATCGTCGGCATTGAGAACAGCCGTGCCACCGGGGCGAATGGCATGCAGCAGTTCAGCTTTGGCCCGGGCCACGTTTTCCAAGCTGCCCAATTGTTCCAGGTGAGCCGGCCCCACATTGGTGATCACCCCCACATCCGGTTCGCAAATGCCTCCCAAATAGGCGATCTCACCGCAATGGCTCATACCCAGCTCCACGATGGCGGTCTGGTGCTCCGGCGTCAGTCGGAACAGGGTCAGGGGCAACCCGATATGGTTGTTCAGATTGCCGGTGGTGCCAAGGGTCGCATACTTGTGGGCGATCACCCGCTCCATGAGCATGCGGGTGGATGTTTTGCCGTTGGAGCCGGTGACGGCCAGCACCGTGAGGTCGCCCCGGCGCCGGTTGAAACGGGCCAGCGCCCCCAGCGCCTGAATGGTATCGGCCACGGCGACGCAAACCGTGGCATCGGTGTTGATGCGCTCCAGGGGGATGTGGGCCACCTGGTCGGCGGCCACCATCACACCCTTGACGCCGCGATCGAGTACATCGGAGACAAAACGATGCCCGTCGTGGGATTCACCGGCGATGGCCACAAACAGGTGGTCCGGACCGATGGTGCGCGAGTCGATGCCGATGCCGGCGACGTTCATCTCCGTCGCCTTTGAAATCACGCTGCCGCCCGTTGCCGCCAGCACCTGCGCCGTGCTCCAGGGAAAAGGTTTCATGCTATCAGGCTCCAGCTTCCGGCGTGGCAGTCAGGATCCCGCGGGCAATTTTGCGATCATCGAAGGGGATGGTCCCCTCGGCCAATACCTGGTACGTTTCGTGGCCCTTGCCGGCAATCAGCACCGCGTCGTTGGTTCGGGCCGCCGCGATGGCCGCCGCGATGGCCGCCCGACGGTCCGGCTCCACCAGATAGCCTTTGGTATGCCATCCGGCCGGCAGGTCAGCCGCCGTCAGGCGCCGGGTGCAGGCGGTTCGGACACCGGCCTCGACCTGGGCGATGATCGCCAGCGGATTTTCCGATCGGGGGTTGTCCGAAGTAATTACGGTCAGGTCGCTGAGCCGGGCGGCGATCTCACCCATGAGGGGGCGCTTGGTGCGATCCCGGTCCCCACCGCAGCCGAAAACGGTGATCAGACGGCCGATGGGGAGATTCCGCAGCGCGGCGATAGCGTTTTTAAGCGCATCCGGCTTGTGGGAATAGTCCACGAAGATGAACCGGTCCCCCCCTTCGATGATCCGCTCCAGTCGTCCGGGCACGCAAGCGGTGGCCTGAATGCCTTCGGCAATTGCTTTCAAAGGGATTCCCAGGGCTATAGCCGCGCCGGCGGCACTGAGGATGTTTTCCAGGTTGAAATGCCCCACCAGGCTGGATTTGAAGGCCAGGGGGCCGCGGGGCGTGGCGATGCTGCCGCGGATCCCGTTCAAATCGCAAACGGTCTGCAGCGGCGTCAGGTCGCCCGCTGCATGGGTCGCCGTGCGCAGGGCCATGGCGCCCAAGGTTGCGGCCAGTTCTTTGCCTCTGCCATCGTCGGTGTTGACCACGGCACGAACCGGATTGCCGTCGCCTGCCGGTTTCAGGTATTCGGTGAAGAGTTTTTTTTTGCAGGCCCAGTAGCGTTCCATGCTGCCGTGGTGGTCCAGGTGGTCATGGGAGAGGTTGGTAAAAACAGCCACATCGTAACGGCAGCCGTCCAGGCGGTGCAGATCCAGGGAATGGGATGAGACCTCCATGACGGCGTGGCTGATCCCGCTGTCCACCATTTGCCGGAGCACCCCCTGGAGATCGCACGATTCGGGGGTAGTGACGGGGTTGGCCAAGACGTTACCGGCATAGCGGGTATTAATGGTGCCCACCACCCCCGGCCGATATCCGGCTTTATCCAGGATCTGTTCCAGCAGGTAGGTGACGGTGGTCTTGCCGCTGGTTCCGGTCACGCCCACCATGGTCAAGTGGTCTGCGGGCTGCCTGAAAAACCGGCACGACAACTGCGCCAGGGCGGCGCGGGGGTCCGGAACGCGGATCACCACTGCCGGGGACGTCAGCGCTTTGCGGCAGACAACAGCCACCGCGCCTCGATTGACCGCATCGGCGGCGAAGTCGTGCCCGTCGGCGCAAAACCCCTCGATGGCGACGAACAATGCCCCCGGGGTCACCGTGCGCGAGTCGTAGCAAAGCGCGCTCACCTCAGGGTCCGGCGAGTGTGGGCCACCGGAAACGGCATCGATGATCAACTGATCCGTAAGCGCTGAAAGCTTCATCCGTTGGCTCTGTTTTCCCGGGATACCCGCAGTCGGTCCGGATCGGGCCCGGGTGCAATGTTGAGGTAGCTCAAGGTCTCGAGGGCGATCTGCCGGAAAGCAGGTGCCGCTACAATGCCGCCGTAATTCTGGGATTGGGGTTCGTCAACGATCACCAGGATCGCCAGCACGGGGTGATCCGCCGGTACAAAGCCCAAGAAGGAGGTGATGTATCGACCCTTGGCGTAGGTGCCGCTCTCGTCAATCTTCTGGGCGGTGCCGGTTTTGCCGCCGACGGTGTATCCTTCCAGGGCTGCATTTATCCCGGTTCCGCCCTCGGCGGTCACGGTTTTCAAGATTCGCCGAACCGTGGCGGCACTGTGGGAGGAGATCACCCTCCGAACCGGCTCGGGGTCAAAGCGTTCGAGGGTCTGCCCGCTGGGGTCGGTGATCTCCCTGATCAGCAGCGGCTTCATCAGGACCCCGTCATTGGCGATCGCCGAAGCCGCCGTTATCAGTTGGATGGCCGATACCGCCAGGCCCTGGCCAAAGGAGATGGCGCCCGCATCAATAGCCGACCAGGCCTTGAAGGGGCTCAGGGAGCCTGGGGTTTCACCGGGGCAACCAATGCCGGAGCGCTGGCCGAAGCCGAACGCTCGTAAATAATTGTAGAGCTGATGATTCCCGAGCTGCTCGCCGATCTTCACCGTTCCGATGTTGCTCGAGTACTTGACAATCTGCTGCAATGACAGCCATCCGTGGGGTTTGGTGTCGTGGACCGTGTTTTTGCCGATGCGGTAGCGGCCGTTTTCGCAGTAGAAGATGGTGGCGGGTGAACAGACACCGCTGTCTATGGCCGCGGCCACGCTGAACATCTTCATGGTGGAGCCCGGTTCAAAAGCGTCGGTCACGGCACGGTTGCGCCACAGCTCACGTTCGAAATCCCTGTATCGGTTAGGGTTGAAAACAGGGTAGTGCGCCAGGGCCAGCACCTCGCCGGAGGCCGGGGCCATGACGATGGCGATGCCTGATTTGGCCCCGTTTGCCGTAACCGAGCCTTCCAGAGCGTTCTGGGCGATGTGCTGGATGGTGCGGTCGATGGTCAAGACCACGTTTTTCCCCTCAACCCCCTTTTCCGGCGCGCC
Organism: Desulfosarcina sp.; assembly: GCA_046484885.1. Lineage (GTDB taxonomy): Bacteria > Desulfobacterota > Desulfobacteria > Desulfobacterales > Desulfosarcinaceae > Desulfosarcina. The sequence goes on from JAWOIA010000085.1 coordinate 12,227, forward strand.
TGATCCCTCGAACCGCCGCCCCAGGGCATCTTTGAGGACCGTGATCTCCTGATCCTCCCCCTTCAGGAAGGATTCAAAGAAAAACTCCATCCCCTCCAAACCGTGGCCGTCGATGCCGGAAAAACCCAACAGTTGCGCGGCCAGGGTTTTGCTGGGATAGTGCCGGCTGTGTTCGGTAAAAAAATTGACCCCTCGGATTCCGATTGCCTCGACCGCTTCGGCCTGCCTGGGAACCGCCTGGCGTTTGAGCCATACGAACGATCGTTTGGGGTCCAGCTTTTCGAATACCTCGCGTTCGGGCTGGTTCAGGACCTTGGCCAATTGCTTTGCCGCCGCCTGGCGATCCGCCAACTGTCGGGGGAAGGCCGCAATCGACGGGCTTTCGATACTTACGGCCAACGGGCTCCCGTTGCGATCGGTGATGGCACCCCGCTTGCCCTGGACCACCAAGGAGCGCTCGTATTGGCGGGCAGCCCGCTCGGAGAGCCAGGCCCCTTTGAATACGTGCAACCGGATCGCCTGGCCACTGATGGCCAGCAGCGCCGTCAGGAAAAAAAACCCGACGATTCCAGCCCGCAACCGGGTCCGGGTGGATGTTGTTGGGGTCATGGCAACCTGAGCGTCTGTTGTGGATCCGGCCTGACCAATTCCAGGCGGGTCCGGGCAATCGCTTCAATCCGATCCGGCGATTTGAGCCGCGCCAGTTCAATATTCAGGGTGTTACGCTCCCTGAGCAGGGTCTGATGCCGACGGGTTTGGCGGTCGATGCCATATCCGGCGTTGACATATTGAACTCTGCACCAGGCATAAAACAGGGCTTCCGCAAAAAACAGCGCCATCAGGACGATCCAGATCCGGGTCATGGTTTTTTTGGGTGGCCGGATTTTCCGGTTTTTGGGGCTGTTCAGTCCGTTAGACGCCCGATCTCTCGTGGATTTGGTGCCGCTATCGTCCGATCCGGCCATCACAACCGCTCCACTGCTCTCAACCGCGTGCTGCGGATCATGGGATTGATGCGGATCTCCGCATCGGTGGGCCGCTGAACCTTGCGCGTCAATGACTGCACCGTCGCCTGGCGGCCGCAGGTGCAGTGAGGAAACGATGGCGGGCATGTGCACGGCCGTTCCATTGCCCGGAACCGGTGCTTGACAATCCGGTCTTCCAGCGAATGGAAGGAGAGTACGCACAGGCGCCCACCGGGTTTCAGCAGATTCACCGCCGTAAGCAAAAAACGGTCCAATATTTCCAGTTCGCGGTTCACCGCGATGCGAAGGGCCATGAAGACCCGGGTGGCGGGATGGATCTTCTGTGCCCGCGCGGCGGCAGCTGGAACCGCCTCCGATACCAGCCGGGCCAGTTGGCCGCTGGTGGTCACTGCTTGGGTCCGGCGCTGTCGAACCAGATGGCGGGCGATTCGCGCCGCCCAGCGCTCTTCGCCGTATTGGCTGAATATCCGCGCCAGTTCCCGTTCATTCGCCGATGCCACCAGGTCGGCAGCCGTGAGGCGGGTCCGGGTATCCATGCGCATATCCAAGGGCTCATCGCGCATAAAACTGAATCCGCGTCCGCTGGCCTGGATCTGGTGCAGGGAGAGTCCGATGTCGATAAGGACGCCATCCACGGCATCGATGCCCAATTGTGAAAGAAACATCGGGAGGTCCCCGAAATTGCCATGGATGATATGGACCCAGGGGGCGTCGACGGGAAGCACCCGGCGGGCATGGTCGATGGCGTCCCGGTCCTGATCGATTCCGATGAAGACACCGCCGGGTGTGATCTGCTCACAGATCCGGCGGGCGTGCCCCGAACCGCCGAGAGTGCCGTCCACAACCATCCTGCCCGGTCGGAGCGCCAGCATGTCCACCGCCGCCTGGAGCATGGCGGGAGCATGGAAATCGGTCACGGGCTAAAGACTCAGGTCGGCGATCTCTGACCGCACCAGGTCGTCCTGCATGTCCTTATCGAAGCGCCCGCTTTCCCGGTCATAGTTTTCACGGGACCAGATCTCAAAACGGTTCAAGACGCCCACCAGTACGATATCTTTTTCCAGGCCTGAGTACTGTTTCAGACTCGGTGGTATCAATACCCGTCCCTGGGCGTCATATCTACAGTCATGGGCCCCGCCGATAAAAACCCGCTGGAACCGACGCATGGCCTCGTCTTTTTGGGGAAGGTCGAGTATCTTCTGCTCCAGTTTACCCCATTGATCCTGGGTGTACGCGAAAAGGCAATCGTCCATGCGGGTGATCATGATGCCGTCGCCGCCGTTGGCCTTGATCACATCACGGAATCGCGCGGGAATGATGAATCGCCCTTTGGGGTCAATGGTATGATAAGAGGTGCCCCGAAACATATTCCACCCATATGAGCCACTTTAATCCACTTTTCCGGATGAAAGTACAAATTGGATGCTGTGTCAAGTTAAAAGTGTTTTTGAGGACATGAATTTTTATGTGTAATTTATTAAAGTTAAAACTTCATACGCGCAGTGGTCGGGTCAGTGGAGTAAAGTGGTGAAAATTGTTCACCATTTGCCTGTCGGCGGACGGGCCCTCCTCGTGGCAGCCGGTGCGGCCGGCGGCGTTTTTTTTATTGCCTGAATCCGCGGTTTGCTATATCGGTAACCATTGGCAGTCCGGTATTGGATGAACGCATGGAAAACAGACCATTGAAGCTGAAACAGTTTTTTTACGGCGCTGATAATCTGGGGTATCTTCTCTACAGCGCATCGTGTGGGCTGGCCATCGACGGCGGGGCGGTCGATGAGTTGCTCGCGTTTGTCGGGGCAAACGGCCTGGACCTGATCGGTGTTACCAACACACACGGCCACGGCGACCACACGGCCGGCACCCGGCAACTGGTCAGCCGGTCCGGGGCCGCTTACCTGGACCATCGCCGTTTTGAGGACGGCCACACCATCGACCTGGATGGAGAAACGGTAACCGTCCGCTTGACCCCGGGTCACACCACCGATTCCGTGGTGTTTGCCGCCGATTCACTTCTGGTGACCGGCGACACCCTGTTCAATGGTACGGTGGGCAACTGTTTTTCGGGCGATTTGGAGGCTTTTTACCGATCCATCGTGCTGATCATGGGCTACCCGGGAGCCACCCGAATCTATGCCGGCCACGATTATGTGGCGCCATCCCTGGCCTTTGCCCGTCACCTGACCCCTGCCAACCGGGCCATTGACGCGTGCGCCGCCCGTTATGATAAAAACCATGTGGTCTCCACCCTGAACGACGAGCTGGCCGTCAACCCGTTCCTGCGGTTCAACGACCCGGAGATGATTGCGCTGTTGAAATCGGAAGGGTTGCCCACGGACACCGCGTACCGGCGCTGGGAAGGCGTCATGTCCCTCGAATGAGTACCGGACTGTCCACGAGGGCGCTGCCCCGCTCATGACCGGGGCCGAGGCGGCCTTTCTGGCCCGCATCCGGGAAACGGCCCAGGTTCACTTCGCCCAGGCCAGGGGGAGCCACGACTGGGACCATACCCTCAGGGTCCACCAGCTCTGCCGGCGCATCGGCGCGGCCGAAGGCGCTGACCTGGTGGTGACCCGGGCTGCCGCTTTCCTGCATGACATCGGTCGGGTTGACCAGGACCGGGCCGGCGGCCAATTCTGTCACGCTGAGCAGGGGGCCGCCATAGCCCGCCGGATTCTGGCGGATTGCCCGCTGCGGCTAGATCGCAGGGATAACATCATTCACTGCGTCGCCGCCCACCGGTTTCGCCGGGGCGAGGCCCCCCGAACCGTGGAGGCCAAGGTCGTGTTCGACGCGGATAAACTGGATGCCATCGGTGCCGTGGGCGTGGCGCGGGCCTTCTTGTTTGCCGGTGAACTGGGGGCCCGACTGCACAGCCCGGAGGTGGATGTGGCCACGGCCCCAGCCTATTCGATCAACGACACCGGGTATCGCGAATATGTGGTCAAGCTGGCCGCTATTCGGGATCGGATCCTCACTCCCAGCGGTCGGCGCCTGGCCCAGGAACGGCACCGGTTCATGGTCTGTTTTTTCGATCGCTTCCTGGAAGAATACGCAGGAGAAAGGTAAGGCACCATGGCACTCAATCGGGTAGAAAAAATTGACGATCGGGTCAGCGTCAACCATATGTTGGTCAGTGTCTCCGACAAGCGCGGCCTGGAGACGTTCATCCCTCGGATCCTGGCGATCAACCCAGTTGTCCGGATTTACTCCACCGGCGGCACCTTCACCCGGCTGCGCGAAATTTTAGGGCCCCGGGCCGATGGCTGTCTCAACGCAGTCTCCGAATACACCGGACAGCCGGAGACCCAGGGGGGACTGGTGAAAACCCTGGATTTTAAAATCTACCTGGGGTTGCTCACCGAAACCTACAACGATGCCCACCAGTCTGACCTGAAACGAACCGGGAGTGTGCCCATCGACATGGTGGTGGTGAACCTCTACCCGTTCAAGGAGACCGTTGCCAAAGCGGGCGTCACGCCCGAGCAAGCGCGCGGCAACATTGACATCGGCGGGCCGTGCATGATCCGGGCGGCGGCCAAGAACTTCATCCGGGTGGCTGCGGTGGTGGACCCCGGCGACTACGCCGCGATCACCGAGGAGATGACTGCGGCCAGCGGGAACCTCTCCCTGGCCGGGCGTTACCGATTGGCCCGCAAGGCCTTCGCCCACACCGCCGCTTACGACCAGGCCATCGCCCAATACCTGGCCGAAACCGGGTTCGACTCCGTTCGCAACGCCTACCAGTTGGGATCAAACAAGGAGCGGCACCATGGCTGACGATTTGAAAAAAATGTACCGAACCATCATGGACGACCATTTCCCACCGAAAATGGAGATCAGTTTCGTGGACCACGATCGGCGGCAGACCCTGTTCTATGAAAAGGTCTCCTGGACCATCGATGCGGTTCAAAAGGGGCTGCGCTATGGTGAAAACCCCGGACAGGAAGCGGCCCTGTACCGGTTGGTCAACGGCAACCTGGTGCTTGGGGAGACGGAAACCATCCAGCCCGGGAACTATCTGGCTTCGGACAGTGAACTGCTCCAGTCCGGCAAACACCCCGGTAAAACCAACCTGACCGACGCCGATAATGCATTGAACATCCTGAGGTATTTCACGGACCGGCCCACGGTGGTGATTGTCAAACACAACAACCCGTGCGGCGTGGCCCAGGCAGATACCCTGGAGGCGGCTTACATCAAAGCCAACCGTGCCGACCGGGTGGCCGCATTCGGCGGCTGCATCGCCGTAAACCGCAGCATCGACCCGGCCACTGCCGAGGCTATCTGCAGCCAGTATGCCGAGGTGGTGGTGGCGCCGGATTTCGACCCCGGGGTGATGGCGATCTTCTCCCGTAAAAGAAACCTGCGCCTGATCCGCATCGGCAATATCCAGCGGCTGCACGAATTCGTGGGCAAACGCTGTGTGGAGTTCAAGAGCCTCGTAGATGGCGGGATTATCGCCCAGTGGTCCTTCGTGCCCCAGGCACGGTCGCGCCGTGACCTCAAGCCGGCCCACTGTGCGGTTGACGGGAAAGTTTACCACATCAACCGCATGCCCAGCGACCGGGAGTATGCGGACCTGTTGTTCGGCTGGCTGGTCGAGTCGGGGGTGACTTCCAATTCGGTGCTCTACGTCAAAGACCTGGTTACCGTCGGGATCGGCACCGGTGAGCAGGACCGGGTCGGGGTGGCTGAGATCGCCCGGGACAAGGCTTACCGTAAACTGGCTGACCGCTACTGCTTTGAAACCTGGCAGACGCCATACAATGACCTCACCGATCCCGATCGCAAGGCCGAGATCGATGCCCGCGTCTGTGCCGAAAAGGGCGGATTGATCGGCGCCAGCATGGTCAGCGACGCTTTTTTCCCATTTCGGGACGGGGTTGATGTGGGTATCCGGGAGGGGATCACGGCGGTGATTCAGCCCGGCGGATCCAACAACGACTTCCACTGTATCGAGGCGTGCAACGAGGCCGATGTGGCGATGGTCTTCACCGGACAGCGCAGTTTCAAGCATTGAGGGCGGGTTTCTTCCCCCAAACCCTTGTTGCGTGTGGTTTCGTTGTTGACACAGTATTAAATTTACTGTAATGGCGAAACCCGAGCATCAACTTCCCATTCCCACTGGTTCCCATTTCAAACCCATCAAAAGGAGGAAAAAATGACAAAGGCCGAATTGGTTGAGAAAATGGCAGAGGAGGCCGGCATAACCAAAGTTGCCGCCGCCGCCGCACTGGACGCATTTACCGCCAACGTTGCCAAAGCATTGAAGAAAAAGGACGGTAAAGTGACTTTGGTGGGTTTCGGGACCTTTACGAAAATGCGGCGCAAGGCCCGCAAGGGACGCAATCCTCAGACCGGTGAAGTGATCAAGATCAAGGCCGCCAATGTGGTGAAGTTCAAACCGGGAAAGAAATTAAAGGACGCTGTCTGATCAACCATACGATTTTAAAAGGCGCCCTGACGGATCGATACCTAGCCGCGGGGCGCCTTTTTTTTGTCACCCCGCCCAACTCGGCGGGGGCTAAGCTAGCGGGTCATGACCCGGCGGAACAGGGTCAGTGCCCGCTGCACATCGGTCGCAGTGACATGGTAATTCAGCACCGCCCGCATCTGATCCGGCCCCGTCGGAAGCACCCGCACCCCCTGCTCCCTCAATTGTGCCGTCATGGTCGGCGCATCCAGTCCTTTTTTTTTCACCCGAAAGTAGACGATATTGGTGGTTATCGCATCGATGTCGACCCCTAATCCCGGGATTTCCATCAAGCCCAGGGCCAAGGTTCGGGCGTTGGCGTGATCCTCGGCCAGTCGTTCCACCATCTGGGTCAGCGCCACGATACCGGCGGCAGCAATGACGCCTGCCTGTCGCATCCCGCCCCCCAACGCTTTGCGCGCGCGTCTGGCCCGGGAGATGAATGCGGCATCGCCGCAGACCACCGATCCGACCGGCGCGGCCAGCCCTTTACTCAGACAAAAGGTCAGGGAATCAGCCGGTGCTGCCAGCTGAGAGACCGCTACGCCTAAGGCTGCCGCCGCGTTGAAAATCCGGGCCCCGTCGATATGCAGCCTCAACCCATGGGGTTTGACCAGTTGGCCGACCGCTGTCGTGTAGTCGGGTGTCAGGGGCCTGCCGTCGCAGCGGTTGTGGGTGTTCTCAAGAATCACCAGCCGTGACCGCGGGAAGTGGACATCGTCGGGACGAATGGCTGCCGCGATCTTTTCCAGGGCGATGGTACCGTCTGGTTCGTTGGGCAGGGTGCGTGGATGGATACCCCCAAGCGAGGATGCGCCGCCTTGTTCGTAGAGGAACACATGCGAGCGATCTCCCAGGATGGTCTCGTCTCCCCGGCCGCAATGAGCCAATTGGGAGACCAGGTTCCCCATGGTGCCGGATCCGACCAGCAGTGCCGCAGCCTTGCCCGTCCGGTCCGCCGCCATCGCTTCGAGGCGGTTGACGGTGGGGTCTTCCCCGAACACATCGTCTCCAACCTCGGCCGTTGCCATGGCTTGCCGCATGGCCGGGGTGGGGCGGGTGATGGTGTCTGATCTCAAATCGATGCTTTGCATGGGTGGTCCGATCCTTTGGTTCGGGGGGTTCGGGTGGAAAGGCGAACCTGAATGGCGTTGGCATGGGCGCCCAACCCTTCAACCGTGGCCAGGCAAATGATATCGGAGGACTCTTTTTTGAGGGCCTGGGGTGAATAGCGGATCAGGCTCGTTTTTTTTAGGAAGTTTTCCACCGAGAGGGCCGAAGAAAACCGGGCTGTGCCGGCCGTCGGTAAAACATGGTTGGGACCGGCCATGTAATCCCCCACTGCTTCGGGTGTGAAATGCCCGATAAACACAGCCCCGGCATTGCGAATCTGGGGCACGACATCCATGGGTTCGGCGATCTGCAGTTCCAGGTGTTCGGGGGCGATGTGATTGGCCAGTTCAATGGCGATCTCCAGTCGCTCCACGACCATAATGGCGCCGAATGCCGTCAAGCTTTGCCGGGCGATTTCAGCCCGGGCCAGGCAGGGCAGTTGATGGTCCAGCGCCGCCTGGACCGCACGGGCCAGTTCCAGCGAGTCGGTGATCAGGATGGCCGAAGCCAGTGGATCGTGCTCTGCTTGACTGAGCAGATCGGCGGCGGCGAATTCCGGATTGGCCGTCCGATCGGCGATCACCAGGATTTCACTAGGACCGGCAATCATATCGACCCCCACCGTTCCGGCGACCATTTTCTTGGCCAGGGTGACGTAAATGTTCCCGGGTCCCACGATGACATTGACTTTGGGTATGGTCTGGGTTCCGTATGCCAGGGCACCGATGGCCCAGGCACTGCCCACCTTGTAGACAGCATCCAGGCCCACTTTCTCGGCTGCCAGGAGCAGGTGGGGGGCCACCTCACCCGAGGGCATGGGCGGGGTGACCATGACCACCTTCTTTACCCCGGCGAGTTTAGCCGGTATGGCTCCCATGAGCACCGATGACACCAGGGGGGTTGTGCCTCCTCTGCCGCCCGGCACATAAATGCCCGCCGCATCGACCGGATGGACCATCTGTCCCAACAGGGTGCCGGCCCGTCGGGTGTCGATCCAGGATTGGGGCAGCTGCCAGCGGTGAAACCGCTCAATCTGCGATACGGCGCGGTTCAGGGCCCGGATAAAGGTTCGGTCGACCTTTTTCCTGGCCGCGGCCGTCTCCGCGGGAGTGACGGCCAGGGACTCGATGGTCATCTGGGGGGCATCGAACTGCCGGCAGTATCGGATCAGGGCGGCGTCCCCTTCACCCTTGACCGCCTTGAGAATCCGTTCAACGGCCTGCAGCTCGGATTTTCCGAAATCGATTGTTCGGCCAACGACCGCCGCGACCCGTTTATCCGCCGCTGGGGAGGGGTAACGAAAAATTTCCATCCAAACGGTTTCCTTTCTGTGGAGTTTGTCCCTTTATGTTGGATGGCCTCGGGTTTGTCAACCAATCACCCTGGGTGGGCCGGTTCTTTAGCTAAGATCGGCAAGCCCGCAGCGGGTTCACAGTTGAACCCGTTCTGAACGTAATTGGTATTTTATATAAATCAGTTGTGCCATTGTGACCAATTTGAAACGCCCCGTTTAGGATTATCTGATTGATGTTACGTGTTGACATCTTGGTTTCTATCTGTAGAAGTACTGGGTCGACTTACCGGTGGCGGTCGACGATCGCCTGCGCACCGGCCATCCGACCCAATTTCAATGGAGGCGATTCACCATGAAAGCGCACAGAATCCATAATTTCAACGCCGGCCCGGCCGCCCTTCCCCTGCCGGTGCTGGAAGAGATCCAAGAATCTTTGCTAAATTTCGCCGGTTCCGGCATGTCGATCACCGAAATTAGCCACCGGTCGACATGGTTCGAGGGTGTGATCAATGACGCTGTGGCGCGGATCAAGCGCATCCTCAAGCTGGACCAGCGCTATCATGTGCTTTTCCTGCAGGGGGGCGCCAGCATGCAGTTTTGTATGGTGCCCATGAACTTGCTGGGGGCGGGTGACTCGGCCGGCTACGTCAACACCGGCACCTGGTCGACCAAAGCCATCCAGGAAGCCCAACTCGTCGGCAAGTCCATCCATGTGGCGGCCTCCTCCGAGGACCGCGGTTTTTCCTACATTCCCCGGTCTATCGCCCTTAGCCCTGAGGCGGTCTATCTTCACATCACCTCCAACAACACCATCAAGGGCACCCAATGGGGGCAATTTCCCGAGACCTCCGGGGTTCCGATTGTTTCGGATATGAGTTCGGACATTTTTTCCCGGCCCCTGGAGATGGAAACGTTCGGTCTGATCTATGCCGGCGCCCAGAAAAACATAGGAGCGGCCGGCGTCTGCCTGGTCGTCATCCGTGACGATCTGCTGGCCCGCACCCCAAAGAACCTTCCGACCATGCTGCGCTACACCACGCATGCGGAAAAAAATTCCATGTACAACACCCCGCCTTGTTTTGCCATTTACACGGTGCAACTGGTACTCAAGTGGCTGGAAGAGACCATCGGGGGCGTGGAATCCATGGCCGAGATCAACCGCCAAAAAGCCGCCCTGCTCTACGACATCATTGACCGGAGCGGGTTTTACCGGGGAACCGCCGAGACCGAGAGCCGCTCATTGATGAATGTCACGTTCCGTCTATCGAGCGAAGAGCTGGAAAAACGCTTCCTGGCCCAAGCCCTGGCAAGCGGTTTGGGTGGGCTCAAAGGTCACCGCAGTGTGGGCGGGTGCCGGGCCTCGATTTACAATCCGACGCCCCGATCCGCTGTGGAGGCGTTGGTGGATTTTATGCAGACCTTTGAACGTGAAAACGGTTGAACCGCTTGAGAGGCGACCCTGGGCGAGACCATTCAATAGCGTTCAACACCGCCTTTTCACGAGACGGTCGGAAATTGACCCGGCGGTCGGGTTGGCGCCGCCATGCGCGTCACGAACCGGGGGTTGCGCTTGTGGGTTCCTCTTGACATTTCCAGTGAATACCAATAATTGAATCCAAGGCCGCCATTTTCTCACATCTCGCGTAAACACGACCACCGAATCACAGACGGTTTTTTAACACCAGCCTATTGAGACAGGAGGAACGCCATGGACAAGATTTTGCGAATCAACATGAATGCTCCGGGGGGACCGGGTGTCACGACCCAAGCCCTGGGAACCTACGCCGGCCACGCGGGCCGGGCCATGACCTCGGCAGTTGTGGCACGGGAAGTGCCCCCCACCTGTCACCCGCTGGGTGCAGACAACAAACTGGTCATCGCACCCGGTCTGCTCAGCGGATCGGCGGCGGCCATTTCCGGACGGCTTTCCGTGGGCTGTAAAAGCCCGCTCACCGGCGGCATCAAGGAGGCCAACTCCGGCGGGCAGGCCGCTCAGGTGATGGGACGGCTGGGCTATGCGGCCATTATTCTTGAGGGCCGACCGGCCGGTGACAGCCTCTACAAAGTCGTTATCAACTCAGCCGGCGTCACGGTGGAACCGGCCGACGATCTCAAGGGCTTGGGCAACTATGCCACCGTTGACAAACTCGCCGCTCAGTATGGCAAAAAAGTCGCCTGCATCACCATCGGCCAGGCCGGCGAGATGAAGATGAGTGCCGCTTCCATCGCCGTCACCGACATGGAGCAGCGCCCCAATCGCCACGCCGGACGCGGCGGTGTCGGCGCCGTCATGGGGGCCAAGGGCATCAAGGCCATCATCTTGGATGACGCGGGCATGAAGATGCGTCCACCGGCTGACCCGGAACGATTCAAGGCCGCCAACAAAGCCTTTGCCGAAGGGCTGCGCAGACACCCGGTTACCGGTGAAGGGCTTCCCGCATTCGGCACCAACGTACTGACCAATGTGGTCAACGAAGCCGGGGCCTACCCCACCCGTAATTTTCAGGAAGGTCAATTTGAGGGCGCCGCCAAGATCTCCGGCGAGGCCCAGGCCGCCCTGGAAAACGAGCGCGGCGGCGAAGGATCGGCCACTCACGGCTGTCACCGGGGATGCGTGATCCGCTGCTCGGGAACTTTTTATGACAAAAACGGCAATTACCTCACCAAACAGCCCGAGTATGAAACGGTCTGGGCCCACGGCGGCAACTGCGGCATCGACGACCTGGATGTGATCGCCCAATTGGATCGCATGGATGATGATTTCGGCCTCGACACCATTGAGATGGGCGCCACCATCGGCGTGGCCATGCAAGCCGGCCTGGCCCAGTTCGGCGATGGCCAGGAGGCCATCCGGCTGACCCAGGAAGTGGGGCAGGGGACGCCCCTGGGGCGGATTCTGGGCAACGGTGCCGCCGTAACCGGCCAGGTGTACGGTGTGGAAAAGGTGCCCGTTGTCAAGCGCCAGGCCATGCCCGCTTACGACCCGCGCGCGGTCCAGGGCATCGGGGTCACCTACGCGACTTCCACCATGGGGGCCGACCACACCGCCGGCTATGCTGTGACCGCCAACCTGCTGGGCGTGGGCGGCAGCGTGGACGCGCTCAAACCCGAAGGCCAGGTGGAACTCTCCCGAAACCTGCAGATCGCCACCGCGGCCATCGATGCCACCGGCATGTGCCTCTTCATCGCCTTTGCCATTCTCGACCAGCCCGACACCTTCAACGCGCTGGTGGACCTGATCAGCGCCTTTACCGGTCAGCCCATGACCGCCGATGACGTAACGGCTCTGGGTAAATCGATTTTGAAGAACGAGCGCGAATTCAACCGCGCTGCCGGCTTTTCCGCCAAGGATGACCGGCTGCCCGATTATTTTAAAAATGATCCCCTGACGCCCCACCACGTCACGTTCGCTGTCACGGATGAGGAACTGGACACGGTCTTCAATTGGTAGGCTTGACCGCTGAGGTCGGCAGCCCTATCACGGTTCACGGGGGGATCCGCACGGGTCTCCCCGTTTGCTGTGTGCCGTGACCAACGAGTAGCGCGCGCGGTGAGAATCATGATCCGAATCCGGCTGAATCTGCAGGAATCGTGGATCCCCCTTTTTAGGCCCTTATTGGAAAAAGGGGTGGTGATAGAAACGGCCACCGGCTGTACCGTCCGGGATTTCCTGTGCAATGAGCTGGGCCTTTGCAGTGATTATCTCGACCGCCGGGTCCAGACGCTTTTCCTCGACGGCCGCCCGGTAGACGACCCGGATCGGGCGATGGTCACGGATGGCGCCACCGTGGCGTTGAGCGCGGCCATGCCCGGCCTGCTGGGCGCCACCATGCGCAAGGCTGGACGCTACGCCGCCATGCGGGAGTCCATCTCCGGATCGGAGCCCGCCTGCGGGATTTGCCAAAAATCAGGGCGGGTCACCGTCAAATTGTTCAACTTTGTGGCCAGGGAATTCGGGCTGCACCTGCTCCAGCGGGGTGTCGAGGTCGATGGCACGGCGTTGCAGCAAATTGTAGACCGGGGTCCTGCCGACCTCAGCCGTACCCTTTACCGGGCCTACCTGGATCAGCAGGCAACCAGGCCGATGGACGACCATGGGCCAGACCTGTCCGGGGGCCGGGTGTGGCTGTCGGTCAGTGTTGCACCCATTGTCGCGGGGTGAATGGCAAGGCCTTTCGGACTGATGCGATTTCCCGGGTGTCGGGGCAGGCTACCGATGACGGGCAAACAGGGAGGGCGTGTGTGATGGACCAACCGATCCAGCATTACTGGGAAATCAGGCTGCAATCCTTCAAAAAGGCGTTGGAGGCCAACAACTTCGATGTCTACGTGGCGGACAACAAGGACCTGGCCAAGAAGATGGCGTATGAAACGATCATCCCGGCCATGGCCCCGAAGACCATATCCTGGGGCGGGTCAATGACGTTTGTGGCCACGCGGCTTTATGAAGCGTTGAAGAGTGACCCGCGCTATAGCGTGCTGGACACGTATGATAAAAGCCTCTCGCCGGAACAGTCCATGCAGCGGCGGCGGCAATCCCTGCTGGTGGACCTGTTCATCACCGGCGCCAACGCCGTCACCGCCAAAGGGCACCTGGTCAACCTGGACATGATCGGCAACCGGGTCGCGGCGCTGACATTCGGTCCCAAAAACGTGCTGGTCTTGGTTGGCCGCAACAAGATGGTGCCGGATCTGGAGACGGCCCTGACCCGCGTAAAGGATTACGCCGCGCCGGTCAATGTCATGCGGCTGGACAAAAAGACCCCCTGCCGCCAGACCGGCCACTGCGAGCAGTGCAGCAGTCCGGAGCGCATCTGCAACACCTGGACGATCACCGAAAAGAGCTTTCCCAAGGACCGGGTCAAGGTGATGCTGATCAACGCTGACCTGGGTTTTTAACAAGGCCTGCCGGTTGCCGGGAGCGCAAGGGGCCAGCCATGTTCAGGAACCCACAACCAAGGTCGACGGCACACCCGATTGCCGGACCGATCCGGGAGCCATCGCGATGACAACCATCCAAGCGGCCACCTGGCTGTACGTGACGATTCAGAAAGTCGGCGCCAGCGAGCGGATTGTCGGGCAAACCGATGCCGAGCTGGATTTCTCCTTCATTCCCGCCTTTATGAATAAAGAGAGCGCTCAGCAGGCCATGCTGCATCTGCAACTGGAAAAGCAAAGCACCTACGAGGTGCAGGCCATTATCTACGAGGATCTTGCCCGATACGCCGCTGAAGGTGGATTTTTGATTTTTGTACTCGACGAGACGGGCACGGTGGTGGCCCGTTTGCCCGCCGCACCCTGAATCGGCCAACCTCATTGCAGGGGCCTCGTCAGTGCCCATGAATCGACACTCGTTAGTGTCCATCCAGAAACGAGGAATTTTGGTCGAGATCAAGGCATGCGAAAAATTTTACCACAGGCATATAGTTGATATTCCGAGGATAAAATTTTGAGCATAACGCCGATATCGGGCGAAATAACCGTTTATGGATCGACACTCGTTAGGGGCTCGCCGGGGCCGTACCCGACGCGGGGGGCCGGGTCAGCCGGTTGACGAACCGGGCGATGGGTGGGGTCAGGGAGTCGGTCTGTTCCAGGTGTGGGGCGTGGCCGCAATCGGCAATCATCGCAACCGTCACACTGCTCCGGATGTGTCGCCGAATCGCCTCAATCTGGGCAGTGGTCCCGTATGGATCCCTGAGGCCTTGAACGGCCATAACCGGCACACCGATTGCCGGCAGGAAGGCCTGGATGTTCCAGGATCTGAAATCCGGGTTGAGCCAGACCTCGCTCCAACCCAGGAAAGCGCAGTCGGTGTTGGCTCCGTGGTAAACCGACAAGCGTTGCCGCAGGTCCCCGTTTCGAAAGCGCATACGGGCGTTGCGGATGGATTGACGGGTGAGTTGCTCGCAGAAAACATGGGCGGCCAGGGTGATGACGCCCTTCAGGCCCGGGCCGGGACTGCCGCCGGCGTGAATCAGGGCAATGGAGCCGCCGTCGGAATGGCCGACCAGGAGATAATCGCCAATGCCGGTCCGCCGGAGGATTTCGGGCAGCACCGTCAATGCCTCGTGGTGCATGAAATCGACGGATCGCGGCAGGGGGCAGGGGTCGGAGGCACCGTACCCCAAGCGGCTGTATACCAGTGCGCCACAACCGGTGGCATCGGCCAAGCGGGCCGGGAAGTCCCGCCACAGGGCCACGCATCCCAGTCCCTCGTGAAGGAATACCAGGCTGGGGGCCCGGTCCGGCCCGGGACCGATCCATGTGGCCTCCAACCGGCCCGCCCCCGCCGAAGCCTGTGTGTCGAGTCGGATCGGTCGGTTTTCCCGAGGCGCCACGTGTCGTTGATCTCCTGGGCTTGGTTTCCGAACCCGCCCGCCGCCGCCATCCGCGGCCGTCGGCGTGGTCATTGGGGTTGAAAAAGGCTGATTCCAAACGATATTAAACAGATATGTTTCTGTCAAACCCAAAGGTCCAAAAACGCACCCGCTTGGCCGTCGTTAGAGTGAATTTCATTTAATAACAAATGATTGCATGCAACGGCATCACATTCCGCTATCCGGGGTCAGAGGCTCCGCTGTTCGACCAGCTCGATCTGGTCATTGAACCCGCCGGTTTTCACGGCCTTTTCGGACCGTCCGGCATCGGCAAAACCACCCTGGCCAAAATCATCTCCGGCGACATCACCCCCCAATCCGGCCGGGTGAACGCCGGCGCTGGCCGGCCCTGCCTCTATACCTATAATCGCGAGCGGCTGCCGGGGTGGTCCCCGGTGGGCCGACATCTGGAAAAGACCACCCCCCCGGGCCGTCAATCCTTGAAAGACGACCTGATCCACCATTTCGGCCTCTCCGAACTGTTGGACCTGCGGTTTTCCCAGCTCTCCATGGGGCAGTGCAACCGGGTCAACCTGCTGCGCTACCTTCTCCAGGATTTCAGTATTCTGATCATGGACGAGAGTTTGGCCAACGTGGATGAACCGACCCGACAGGTGATCCTTTACCAAATCAAAACCATCTTTCCCGAGGCCGGGTTTCTGTATATTTCTCACAATGTGGTGGAAGTGTCCCGTTTCTGCGATCAGATTGTCGTCTTTCGCGGGGCGCACCGGTCGCCCCAGGTCCGCCGCGTCGCGGGCCTGGATCACCGTGAGGCCCTGCCTCTGGAGAAAAACGCACTGGAGCGTGTCATGCTGGAGATCATGAATGCTGCATAGGCGGATCTTTCAGTTTCTTATCGTCTACCTGCTCGGTGTCGGTGTGCTGTTCGGGATCAAAGTGGCCCTGAACCTCTCCGATTATGTGATCCCGGGACCCAGCGGCGTCTGGCGTACGGGGCAGGTGGAGTTTCTGCGTTATGTGCATGATGTTCTGGACACTTTTGCCGTGGCCGTCATCGGCCAGGTGTTGTCCATCATCATGGCCCTGGTGGTGGGCGTGCTGGGGCGCCGCGCTACCTGGTTCGGTTCGTTCATCAAGGTGGCGGCCTACAATGTTCAGGCTTACCCCATCGTAGCCATCGCCCCGATCCTGTTTATTTTGTTGGGAGACGGCTTTTTTACCCGTCTGGTCATCGCCGCCATGATCTGTTATTTCCCGCTGCTGCTCTCGGTCATCGGTATCATGAGCGAGCCGGTGGTCGATATCGAGCATTTTTATCGCGTGACGGGGCGGCTGCGATGGCAGCTCGAAATGAAAATCCGAGCCTTCGAAAATCTGCACAAGCTGACAACCGTGATTTCCGGCAGCGCCACACTGGCCATGGCCGGCACCATCGTGGCCGAGTTTATCGCCGCCAACGCCGGGATCGGCTACAGTATCCGCATCGCTTTGTACCAGAGCGATCTATCCAAAATCCTGGTGGCGTTGTTCATCATCGGCATCACCCTCTCCCTTTACCAGGGAATACTGGAAATGCTGGGTGCCGGTGTGAAACGGGTGTGGGCTGCCGGATGATCGGCTTTGCCAGTGGGAGGATCCAGCATGAAGACAAGTAGGATCGTGCGGCGGTTTATCGCGGCCGCCCTGGTGCTGATCGTCAGCCCCGGCTTGCCCCTGGCCGGCGAGGATCCCCTGCGGGAAAAGGTGGTCTACCGGCTAAAATGGCTGATCAACGCCAGTACCGCGGGCGACATCGTCGCTCTGCATCAGGGCATCTTTGCGGGCGAAGGTCTTGACGTGACGGTCAAGTCCGGTGGGCCGGAGCGCGATGCCATTCGGGAGTTGGAGCTCGGATATGCGCATTTCGGGGTTGCTTCGGCCGACCAGGTGATTCGGGCGCTGTCCAAAGGGGCTTCGGTGGTGGTTCTGGCGCAACTGTTTCAGGTCAACCCTCTCCAGTGGGTCTATCGGGCCGACGATTTTTCCCTGTTACGGGTCCAGGACCTGGCGGGTCGAAGCGTGGGTGTCACTTATGGTGGAAACGACGAGACCATCCTGCGGGCGCTGCTGGCAAGCGTTGGAATGGATGAAAGACAGGTCCGTCTGGCCAGCGTGCGATACGATTACACCCCTTTTTTTCAAAAACGGGTCGAGGTTTGGCCGGTCTACCGCAATACTCAGGGTATTTTTTTGTCCGACGTCCTCACGGCCGGGGGCGAACGAGTGGCGTTCTTTGATCCTTCCGAACACGGGGTCCGGTTCGTGGCCAACAGTGTCGTAACTTCTCAGAAAATGGTCGATCAAAACCCGCAAACCGTTCAGCGCTTCATGCGGGCGCTGCTCAGGGGGTGGCGGGCGGCCATGGATCCGGCCAACGAGACGGCCGTTCTCGGATCCATCGCCGCATACGATCGGGATTCATCCGACTCGGCCCTGCGTCGCCAATTGGCGGTTACCCGTCGGATGATTCAACCCGATTCTGCTCTGCCCGTGGGTCATATCGACACGATGGCCTGGCAACAGACAGAACAGATCATGGTGCAACAGGCGTTGATTCCCGGCCCGGTTAATGTCGTCGACCGGCTGCGACCACAACTGCCCTCCTTTTGACCGTCGCCATGCATGCAACAAAGCAGGGAGCACGACCCTTTTTCGGACCCGGATGGGTCCAACCGAGGACGACCCATTGAACGATGCACCTGAAAACCAGGCAGTTCGTCCCGAAGGCCCAAAGGTTTGGCTTTACCAGTTGCCCGGCGGCCACCAGGTCCTGGCGGGCAAGACCGATGCCGACAACGACCGTCTCAGTCTAACGGTCGCCGGCCCTGGTGACTGGTGGTTTCACGTACGGGGCATGTCCGGAAGCCACGTGGTTCTCATGGCCGCCCCAGACCGACCGCCGGACCGGCAAATTCTGAACCAGGCCGCGGCTATTGCCGCCTATCACAGCAAAGCCCGCAAGGGCGGCGTGGTGCCGGTCTCCGGAACCCTGGCCCGCTATGTCACCAAGCCCCGGGGCGCCAAACCGGGCAGCGTGCAAATCCGTAAAGAGCGGATCTTTAAAGTCCGGCCGGCACTGCCCGAGGCGTATCGGCAGGGCTGCCTAACCGCCTAGCGCCGTTTCAGCACGGTCGATACTGCCTCTTAGAGGAAAAAAATGGGGCCGCAGCGCTCTTGGTTACAATCCGAGTCGAAAAGGGGGTGTCGTTGCGCCGATTACCAGGGAGAGGCGGCCGGCACCGGCTCTTGCAGCAGATGTCCCTGGCTGGTTTCCTGAATCCATGGCCGTGACAACTGCCGGCCGTGATTGCCGATGAACCTCAGACTCCTGAACCGACTCTGCAGCGTTGGAAGATTGCGATAAAGGACCGCCTGACCAAACGGATGGATGGATTTCAATCCGTTGGTGTTGACAAAGATCTCCTCCACATCCGAACCGTAGGATCTCATGGTGTTGATCAGTTCATGGGCCGAGGACCCGTCAAAATCGCCATCCAGGCTGAGGTGGACACTGCGCTTGCTTTTCAGCTGGAAAATTTTGAAATTGATGGCCATGGGTTGCTTTCCTTTCTGTCACCGGGTGACGATCGGCTGTCCTGTCCGCAACCGCTCTCCGGCGGCGGACGCCGGCATATGAGACCTATCGGGTTGTGAAGCGGCGGGAAGTTCCGGGCAGAGGGCCGGTTGGCGATCCACACGCATCAACCGCGAGTGTGGCACCGGCTGTTCAGTCCAGCTCAGCAGCCGCTTGGTGCGAAGATAGAAAGCAATGATGATGCCATTTTGTAAAATATGCCCTCAAATAGAAATTTTATAACTTTTTCAATTGGATACTGATCTCTATCCTTCAGCGCCGCCGGTGGTTACGGATGACGATTGTGAAAATAACTTCCTGTTGACACGGTAGTTACGGTTATAACGTCACCGATCCGGTACCGACGCCGCCAACGCGTGCCCAGCCTGAAAAGGACGGGTTCCAGGAAATTCCGCGGCCGGCGGCCGCGGGCCCCGGCTCGCTTCTCCGCCCTGCCGCAGCAGGCGTTCCAACGCAACGCCGGTCCGCTTGAGCTTGCCGCTATGGAACGCCTTTTGTTGCCACACCCGTTAATTGCTTGACGGGCGCAGTGATTATCGGTATAGGTGGCCACCTCAATGGTCCCAATCTTACTGTTTACCTGTCAATGGAGGAGACTCAGCGATGAACAAAGGTGATTTGGTCAACGAAGTGGCGCGGTTGGTTGCAACCAAAAAGCAGGCTCAGGAAGTCGTCGACGGTGTTTTTTCCGCGATCACCGCCGCATTGAAGAAGGATGAGCCGGTTCAGATTGCCGGCTTCGGCAGTTTCAAGACTTCCAAGCGCGAGGCCCGCAGCGGCCGCAATCCCCAGACCGGCGCCGAGATCAAGATCGAAGCCAGAAAGGTTCCCAAGTTTGTGCCGGGAAAAGCGCTCAAGGATGCGGTGAAATAGCATCCCAATCCAGTCCGTCCGGGCAAGGCCCGGTTGCTTTGGGCCTTTCGGGAGGAGCGGACCACCGAGTGATCGATTGTCCGGTTCCTAAAGGGGCCGGGCCTCTTTTTTGAGCGTCAGCTCAAACCGCTCCACCAGCAGCGAGCAGGTCAGGCAGAGTACGAAATAGAGAGCCAGGATGGTGATCCATACTTCAAAGGTGAGAAACGTGGCGGCCATCAGTTCCATGCCCTGAAACGTCAGCTCTTGGATGGAGATCACCGACACGATGGACGAATCCTTGATGGTGGAGATGAACTGACCGGCCAGGGGCGGCATGATCCGGCGGAGGGCCTGCGGAAAAATAATGTGGCGCAACTGCTGGGCACGGCTAAATCCCAATCCCGATGATGCCTCCCATTGGCCGTTGTCGATGGACTGAATCCCTGCGCGGATGATTTCGGTGATGTAAGCCCCTTCGTAAACGGCCAGGGCTGCGACGCCGGAGATGAAAATAGGAAGTTGAGCGGGTTCGGCCAATAGGGACCTCAGGACCCACGAGAGAGCCGCGCTCTCCGTGTTGGTGATTCGGCTGATCGCCAGGGCCGGCAGCAGGCGGTCGCCGATAAAATAGTAGAAAATAAAAATCCATACCAGCACCGGTATGTTGCGGATCACCCCCACATAACCGCTGCCGATCATGCGGCGGTAACGGCTGCAGCCGGTGCGGAACAGACCCATGACCGTGCCGATGATCAGGGCCAGCAAGGTGGCCCAGAAGCTCAGCCGCAGGGTGACCAGAACCCCCTCAAGGATCAGGCCGGGCACCCATTTGCCGCTGAGCGCATCGAAACGCAGCAGGTATTGGGGTATGACCTGCCAGTTCCATTGGTACTGGGCCTGCTGGTTGGCTTGGTAGACCAGCCACGCAGCCGCCATCCCGATTCCGGAAAGCAGAATCAGGTCGACGATGCTGACTCGTTTCTTTTTGCCGATCACTGGATTTGGGATTCCCAGTCGTTGGTTTCAAACCAGTAGGTCTTGCGCTCTTTCAGCCAGCCTTCGGCCTCCACGTAACCGATCCAGTTGTTGAAAAAATTCAAGGTGTCCACGTCGCCCTTGCGCACGGCAAAGCCGATGGGCTCGCGGGTAAAGGTGCCTTCAATCGGCAGGAACAGCCGGTCAGGATATTTCAGGGACTGAAAGGCCGGTGTGGGGGCTGAGCCGACCACGGCATGGACCCGACCGTTGATCACCTCCTGGTATGCCTGGGCTTCGTCGTCGAACATGCGGATCTCGGCCTGGGGCATGTATCTTTTCGCCGCTGTCACCGCAGTGGATCCCAGTCTGGCCGCGATAACCACGCCGGGCTGGTTGAACGCTTCGACGCCGGTCATGCCAGCTGCCATGGTCCTGTTGGCCACTATGGACATGCCGGTAAAGTCGTAGGGGTTGCTGAAATTCACCTTCAGATTGCGGCTGGGCAGGATACCCATGCCGCCGATGATGACGTCGAACTTGCCGGTGAGCAGGGCCGGGATGATACCGGACCATTTGGTGGGAATAAACTCAACCCGGACCCCCATGTCCTCAGCCAGGCGGGTGGCCACGTCGATTTCAAAACCGATCAATTTGCCGGTTTTGTCTTTCATGGCCCAGGGGACGAAGGTGGACATGCCCACCCGCAGCACCCCGCGTTGAAGCACCTGCTCCACGACGCTCTCCTGGCTACCGGCGGAGACCACGCCGGGAACAGCGGCCAGGCACACAACCAGGACCGCCATCAAAACCCTGTCCGTCAACTGTTTTACTGTTTTCATCGGCCTTCTCCTTTGGTTTATCCCGCAACGGTAAGAACCCATAAACGGAGTTCAACTCTGCAGCGCCATGCGCTTCTCCATGGTCCGGGTGGCCAGGGACACGCAGAGGGTCAATATCAGGTAAATGGCCGCCACTGTGAACCACAGTTCGAAGACCAGGTAGGTCTCGGCGATGATTTCCTGGCCCTTCATGGCCAAATCGTAGATTGCGATGGTGCTGACCAGAGCCGAATCTTTGATCAATGAGATCGCCTGGCTCACCAGGGGCGGAGTCATGTGACGAAGGGCCTGGGGCAGGATCACATGTTGGTAGGTGCGGTAGCGCCCCAGGCCGATGCTGTCGGCTGCCTCCAACTGACCTTGGGGAACGGCCAGAATGCCGGCGCGGATGATTTCAGAGGCGTAAGCCCCCTCGAAAAGGCTCAAGGCCAGAACCGCCGATGAAAACCGGTTCAGGTCCACCAGAGGGGAAAATACGAAATAGATGAAGAAGAGCTGCACCAGCAGGGGCGTGTTGCGGATCAATTCCAGGTAGGCTCTGGCAATGGCCCGGGCGGTAAAGGACCCTGAAAGCCGGCCGACGGCCGTAACCAGGCCGAAGAGGCTGGAGAGCACGAGTGAGACGGCCGACACTTGGATGGTGACCCACAATCCCGTAAGCAGAGGGCCCGCCACCCAGCGGTTATCAACCGAGTAGAACAGGTATTGTGGTACCCGGTACCACTGCCAGTTGTAACCCAGCCCGGTACTGCCGGCGTAGACGAACCAGATCAGCAGACCGGAGGTGGCAAGCAGCCCCAACAGGTCCAGCAGCAGCTTCATTCTACCGGTATGCACGCTGCCGGATGAAATCGGATAATCGCAGGATTTCATGGAATGATTTTAACACGAATAAACGGTTTCAGGCACCTTCCGTCCGAAAACTCTCCATCCGTTGGGTTTCGTCTCTGCATGCACAGATGGGCAGATGGGCGATGCCCCCCGGTTGAGCATTGGTTCTCGGTTAATAATGCGCCATTTTTGAGAGAATGCAAGTTCTTTGGGATCGATTTGAAACCAGGTTCAAAAAACACCGTGCTCGGTAGGGCTTGAAGAGTGGCCCGGCGATGTTATGTTTACGGC
>JAWOIA010000155.1:0-23767 GCA_046484885.1 Desulfosarcina sp.
CCGGGAGCCTTGACAGCCGCCACCTTCAAGGTGCCGCGCAGCTTGTTGACGATCAGCGCCGCCAGGGCCTCGCCGTCCACATCTTCGGCGACGATCAGCAGGGGCTTGCCGGAACGGGCCACCGACTCCAACAGGGGGACCATGTCTTTCATGTTGGAGATTTTCTTCTCGTTGAGCAGGATGAAGGGCTCCTCAAGCTCGGCAACCATCTTCTCGGCATTGGTGACGAAGTAAGGCGAAATATAGCCCCGGTCGAACTGCATGCCTTCGACGATGTCCAGGGTGGTTTCCATCCCCTTGGCTTCCTCCACGGTGATGACGCCCTCTTTACCGACCTTTTCCATGGCTTCGGAGATCAGTTTGCCCACGGCCTCGTCGTTATTGGCCGAGATGGCGCCGACCTGTTCAATCTCCTTGCGGTCTTTGGTGGGCTTGGACATCTTTTTGAGAGCCTCGACAACGGCTACCGTTCCCAGATCGATGCCCCGTTTGATGGCCATGGGGTCGACGCCGGCAGCCACCAGTTTCTGCCCTTCCGCATAAATGGCCTGGGCCAGAACCGTGGCGGTGGTGGTGCCATCGCCGGCGACATCGCTGGTCTTGCTGGCGACCTCTTTGACCATCTGGGCGCCCATGTTCTCAAATTTGTCGGTCAGCTCAATCTCCTTGGCTACCGTCACGCCATCTTTGGTGACGAGCGGAGAGCCGAAGGATTTGTTCAATACCACATTGTTGCCCCTGGGGCCAAGCGTGACCTTGACCGCATTTGCCAGCGTATTTACGCCCTTGAGCATCGATTCACGAGCACTTGAACCAAAGGTAATGATTTTTGCAGCCATCTGTAAATCCTCCTGAGTTATTCGATCACACCAAGAATGTCATCTTCGCGCATGAAAAGATGCTCAACGCCGTCAACCTTTATTTCGGTTCCCGAATACTTGGAAAACAGCACCCGATCACCCTTTTTCAGTTCCATCGGCACCCGTTTCCCACTTTCGTCCAGCTTTCCAGGACCGGCGGCAACCACATTGCCCTCCATGGGTTTTTCCTTGGCCGTATCCGGGATGATGATACCCCCGGCGGTTTTCTGCTCCTCTTGCACGCGAACCACTAGCACTCTGTCGTTCAATGGTCTGACTTTCATCTTTACCTCCCGTTGTTGTTTTCGCCTCAGAAACTGACTGACAGGAATGTCAGGCGCAAACCCAAAAACACCCATGAATTCTCTGACCGGTGTCGTGCATCGCACACAACTGCACAGGATTCGGACGGTCCTGTTAATGATAGGCAAATTTAAAACGGAAAACCGCGTTGTCAAGCTCTTCAAAAATAGTTTTTTTTTCTTTAATACCAATTATTTGGAAATTTATTCGCCGCCAGCGCCAGCCGTGGCCCCAAACCGGCCTCAAAGGGGGGCGGTGATTTGAGGGAATTGACATCCTGAAGAAAAAGGTTGACGATGGCGCCCGTGCTTCCCACATGGGCCCTGACAGCACGGTTTCACTTCAGGCAGGGCGAACATCCGCTCCTGGAAACCGTTTGCACCAGTCGACCCCCAGCACGGCGCGCCAACCCCACCCCAATTGAGGACAAGCCGTTGAAAACCATCAAAACCGTGTGCCACCGCGACTGCCCGGATACCTGTTTCATGGACGTCCGCGTCGACCGCGGAGCCATCACCGCAACCCGCGGCAGCAGCGTGAACCCGGTTACGCGGGGTTTTCTCTGCCCCCGCGGGGCGGCCGACCCCAAACGGGTCTACAGCCGACATCGCGTCAACCGTCCCCACCTCAAATCGCAACCCGGCGCGCTAGACCCATTTTTGGCGGTGTCCTGGGATACGGCCCTGGCCAGGGTCGCCGACCGGATTCAGGAAACCCTCGACAGACACGGCCGGGAGTCGATCCTGTTTTACGACTACGCCGGCAACACCGGGATGCTGGCTTGGCACTTCCCGAAACGACTTTGGTCCGCCCTGGGGGCAACGACCACCGATTACAGCCTGTGCAGCAGTTCCGGCCACACCGGCATTGGCCTGCATTACGGCTTGAGCTACGGGTTGACGACAGAAGAGATTGCGGACCGCAAGGCCATCTTCTTCTGGGGCAACAATGCCTGCATCAGTTCACCGCACATCTGGGCCATGGCCCGACAGGCCAGAAAGGACCACGGCGCCGTCATTGTCACGGTCGACCCGCGCAGGAGCCCCACGGCTGACGCGGCGGATATCTGGGTGCAGCCCCGACCCGGCAGTGATGTCGCCCTGTGCTACGGAATCGCCAAATACCTGATTGACCGCAATGGCGTCGACCTGAGATTCATCGATCAGTGGACCACCGGCTTTCCGGCTTATGCCGAAGCAGCCATGCAATGGACACCGCAGCGGGTTGAACAGGTCAGCGGGGTCGGCCCAGCGCTGCTGCATCAGATCGGCCAATTGTTGATGCACCATCGCCCTGCGGCCTTCATGATCGGACTGGGACTGCAAAAGTCATTGCAAGGCGCGGAGGCTGCCCGCAGCGTCGCCCTGCTTCCCGCGCTGTTGGGGCTTCAGCGCGGATTTCAATACAGCAACTCACGGGGGCGTCGCATAGACTGGTCAACTATCAACGGCAGCCGGTTATCCGGGCACCCAGGCAAGGTGGTCAGCCAGGTGGCCATCGGTCGGCGCCTGGCCGAGGGCCAATTCAAGCTGGTTTACGTTTGCGGCTCCAATCCGGCCATGACGCTGCCCGACCTGTCCGCCGTTCGGCGGGGCCTGGATCGCAGTGATGTGTTCGTGATCGTGCATGACACACACTGGTCGGAAACAGCCGTGCGCGCCGATGTGGTGCTGCCCGCACCCACCTTTCTGGAAAAGCGCGACATCACCCTTGCCGACCACCACACTTACAGCCGCATCTCCGAAAAGGCCATCGAACCCCTGGGCGACAGCCGGGATGAACTGCAGGTGATGCGGCAGCTGGCCCAACGACTGGGTTTGACCGAGGCCTGGCTCTACGAGGATCCCTGGGGGGTCCTGAAGAAGGCCCTGGCCCAGACATTCCGGCGCAAGGGCCTCCAGGAAATGCTGGCCGGCCAGGTTCTCGAAATGAACCACCTGCCCAAGGATTCTTACCCGACCCCATCCGGAAAAATCGAATTCGCGGCGGCGGTGCCAGACACGGGGGTGTCGCCGCTGCCGGCCCAGCAACCGCTGACGGCGGCGCAATCCGGTTTTATCCTGCTGAACAGCTCCGTTGCCAGATATACCCACAGCCAGTTCACGGATGTTTACGGCCCCATTCCGCCGATAGTCTGGATCCACCCCCAGGATGCAGGCCGGCTGGGAATCGAACCAAACGACCCGGTCGCGGTTTTCAATGCCCTGGCAACGGTCACCCTTACCGCAAGAGTGACCGCCAGGATTCCCCCGGGCACCTTATGGGCACCCCGCCCATCGGTCGGATTGAACGGTGTTCCGTTGAACGCCTTGGTTGCAGGGGTGTCCCAGAAAATAGGCGGGGGTCCCATCTTCAACTCGACCGTGGTGACCATCCGGCCTGCCGGCACCGCCACGGGGGTGGCGGTGCAGACCCTACCGGGACACTGAAGTATGGCCGAACGGCGGTTCCCCCGCCGGCGAACCCGATCGAATCCCTGCCGTCCGGTGCCCATCGGGTGGGGGGCCGGCGCTTGGGTTCGGTGAATCGGCTTTGAGGAATCAGAATGGGCAGAGACAGACGGCGGTTTCAGGCTTTGCGGCTAACCTCGTCAGTGTCCATCCAGAAACGAGGAATTTTGGTCGAGATCAAGGCATGCGAAAAATTTTACCACAGGCATATAGGTGATATTCCGAGGATAAAATTTTGAGCATAACGCAGACGTCGGGCGAAATAACCGTTTCTGGACGGACACTCGTTACAATGCAGCGGCAATCACTCCCAGCGCGCGGGCCATCAGGTCCATATCGGCCTGGACACCCATGTGGCCCAAGCGAAAAACCTTGTCGGCCAGCGGGCCGTAGCTGCCGGCCACCACCAGGCCCTGCTCCCGCAGCCGGCGGTCCCACGTCTCCCAACTCCAGCCCTGGGGGACCCTGACAGCCGTAACCGTGGGGGACGGGATGGCACCCGGGGCCGGGAAAAGGCTCAGGCCTAATGCCGCCAGCCGCTCGCGACAGAGGCGCGCTACTGCATCATGCCGATTGAAACCGTTCTCCAAACCTTCATCCAGCAGCAGCCCGGCGGCGGCATGCAGGGCGGCCACCCCCTGCCAGCTGGGTGTGTAGGGGAAAAAACGGGTTTTCAGCGCCTGGCGGAACGGCTTGAGTGCATCGTACCCCACATACCCGACGGCGTCCACGATCTCCCACGCCTTGGGGCTTACCGACAGAAAGGACATGTCCGGCGGCGCGGAGAGACATTTTTGGGATCCTCCCAGACATAGATCGATATGCCATTCATCGGAAAGCACCGCAACGCCGCCGGCCGCAGCGACGGCGTCCACGTACAAGAGCGGAACCTGGTAGGCCTGTTTGAGCCGGCCCAGCTCGTCCAGCGGGTTAAGGGTACCCGAGGGCGTCTCGCAATGAACAGCCGTGATCATGCGGGGCTTGAATTCGGCGATGGCCGCTTCGATGGGGGCCATGTCGGCAATGGTCTCGTCGTAACGATAACCCACGATTTTCACCTCGGCACCGATGGATTGGGCCATTTCAGCGATGCCGTAGCCGAACACCCCCGTGGCGACCGCCAGCACCCGATCACCGGGCACGAGGCAACTCTTCAGAGCGCTCCAAAGAGCGAGCATCCCCTCGCCGGACATGATAACGATATCGTCCCGGGTACCTAAAATCACTTTCAACCGCCGTTGGGTCCGCATGTAAAGGTCAACAAACTCCATTTCCAGATCCCCGGAACCGTAAGGCTCCAGGTAGACCTGACGGATGGCTTCAGGAACCACGACCGGACCCGGGACCATGGGGATGGGATAGGTTTGCATGGCGATCTTCCTTCCATCGAGCTAGATGTGGAGGGTTCGAATCTGGCTCAGCAACAGCTGGATCCGTTCCCGGTACTGCGGCGGGATCATGAGCACGGATGCGGGCTGGTTGGCCACCAACCCGGCCGGCGGCGCATTGCCTCGCCCGGCGGCGTATTGCCGCCGGCCGTCCCCGGACCCGAGAAACTGCATCACATCGACGAAATTACCCGAATACCCGTGGGCGTCGACATGTTCCAGGAATTGAAGAAACACCTCATTTACAGCCAGAATCAGCGGGGCCATGTCGGCATATCCCGTCCGGCCGCAATTTACGGCGGAAACCATGCACCGGCAGGCGAAGGGCCGCACCGAATAAATGGGGCAGGCATGGTCCTCCAGAATCGGGCAAGGGCCGGCCTGGGGATCCAGCGGCTCGTCGGGCGGCGCCCCACCCCGCGCACAGATATCAGCCATGTGATTGATGGATACCCGGGGCATGAATCGGTCAGGATGGCGCTTGCGGGAAATGGATTCCAGGAAATGAAGGTCGCCACGCTGTTCCAGATAGGCGATCAGGCGGTATCCTTCCAGGGTGGTCATGGTGACATTGGCCGTGCAGCAGTGGGAACAATATTTCTGACAGGCGGGATCAAATTGGCCCATGAACCGGTCATAAATCGCCATCAGGCGTTCCAGCAGGGTGAGTTTGGCATCGGGATGCATGTTCTGCCCGTCTAAAGGCCTGCGGTAGCGGTAACTGCACCTCTCCTTATAACCCAATCCATTCCATTTTTCCAGCAGTTCCAGACCGGGGAAGGGCTTGACAACACCCCCGGGGGCCGGTAGACCTTGTGTCTGCTCATCCCAGAGCGGTTGGGGTCCATCATCCATGGCAGTGGAGGGTCTTATGTCCAGCAAGGTCTATTTCATCGATATGCGGGCCACCAGTAAAGAGAGTTTCAGCGCCAAAATCGGACGGCTGCTGGAAACCGCCGGGCTGGCGGCATGCATTGAGAAACGGGACCTCACGGCGGTGAAAATTCATTTTGGCGAGCGGGGCAACACGGCCTTCATCCGTCCAGTGTACATCCAACGCGTGGTCGAGATGATCAAACAGGCCGGAGGCATACCGTTTCTCACCGACGCCAACACCCTGTACGCCGGCACCCGCGGCGTGGCGCCCACCCACCTGACCACGGCCATCCAAAACGGATTCGCCTATGCCGTGGTCCAGGCGCCCCTGATCATCGCCGATGGCCTGCGGGGTAAGAATGAAACAGCGGTGGCCATCCATCAGAAGCGTTTCGAGTCCGTCTACATTGGCACGGATATCGTGGAAGCCGACGCCGTGGTGTCCGTGGCCCACTTCAAGGGCCACGAGTTGTCGGGCTTCGGCGGGACCATAAAAAACTTGGGGATGGGGTGCGCATCCCGCAAGGGAAAACTGGCTCAGCACTCCACACTCTCGCCCGCGGTCTCGGGCGAAGCCTGCATCGGCTGCGGCGAGTGTCGAGACCACTGTTCCCAAGAGGCCATTGCAATCAAGGACCAAAAAGCCCAGATCGACCCGGACGCCTGCATCGGCTGCGGCGAGTGTATCCTCATCTGCCCCAACGAAGCCATTGCGGTGCAGTGGAACCAGTCCATCCCGATTTTTCTGGAAAACATGGTGGAATATACCATGGGTGTACTCAAAGGAAAGGCGCAAAAGGCCTTTTTCATCAATTTCATCACCGACGTCTCCCCGGCATGCGACTGCTACCCGGCCAACGACGCTCCCATCGTGAAAAATGTCGGCGTGGTGGCCGCCACCGACCCGGTGGCCATCGACCAGGCCGCAGTGGACCTGGTAAATGCCGAAACGGCCCTGCCCGGCACCCGACTGACCACCAATACCGGCCCCGGCCAAGACAAGTTCAAAGGGATCTACCCCAAAGTGGATTGGGAAATACAGCTGGACTATGCGCAAGAATTGGGCTTGGGTACCCGGTCCTATGAACTGGTTCGACTGTGAGGCCAGAGCCTGCCAACCCGCAACCGCGGCAGGCCTGGGGCGATCCTGGGCGTCGGTCACCCCGGCCGCCTGTTTTGCCCGACCGGATGGCTACCAGATTTTAATGCTGCGCCCCTGCAACTCCATCAGCGTTTGGGTGGTGCTGCGAAGCCGATCGGCCAAAACACTCGCAAAGATGCGGTAAATCACGTACCCAAAGGCCAGTTTGTCGGCACCCGTGAGCTGTTCGATGTAAAAGATGTCCGTGGCCAGACAGACGGTCTCACCGACGGCCACCGCCGAGGCACTGCGCGGGGTAACCGACATGGCACCCATTTCGCCGAACAAGTCCCCCCGGCGTTTCAACACGGCCAGCGGCTGATTGTTCCTGACCAGCCGAACTTTCCCATAAATCAGAAAGTAAAGCCAGGTGTCGGAGCTGTTTTGCTCAAAAATGGTCTCTCCCGGCATATACTTCCTGATTTTGCTCATGGCCATCAGGTTGCGGAGCTCTTCATCCTGAAACGGTTCAAAGATGTCAAACTTTTTGATGTCATTCAGAACGCGCTGGTTCTCTTTTAAAAAGTCGGTCTCTTGCATGGCAGTCCTCGCCGGTCCGGCCGTTCAATCAAATCGTGATGGGGGTCCGGGCGTTGATAGAATAACCCAAGGCCTGTCACCGCTCCGCTACAGGGCCTCGGAGCGGTGTTCGACTTTGGCGAACCAGGCCTTAACCACGGCATTGGCCAGAGTGGCCAGGGGAATAGCGAAAAACAACCCCCAAACCCCCCACAAGCCGCCGAAAAGCAGCAACGCCACGACAATGGCCACCGGATGCAGGTTCACCACTTCGGAGAGCAGCAGCGGTGCGAGCAAATTGCCATCCAGGATTTGAATAATCGCGTAAACCACCATGGCCCAGGCGAACTGACTGCTCCACCCCCACTGAATAAATGACGCCAAGGCCATCACAAATCCCATGATTGTCACGCCGACATAGGGAATGATGACCGACAGCCCGACGAACATGGAAATCAGCAGGGCGAACTGCAGGCCCAAGGCCTTGAAGGCCGCATAACTGACCGCCCAGAGAATCAGCAGTTCCCAGCCCTTGCCGCGGATGTAATTGGTGATCTGGACATTGGCCTCCAGCCACACCGATTCGGTCAGATCCATGTTGTCGGGCAGAAACCGTTTTCCCCAGGCAAGGATGTACTCTTTGTCCTTGAGCAGAAAAAAAACCATCAGCGGCACCAGGACCAGGTACACCACCAGGTGCAGCAGCCCAATCACCGAGGCAAAGGAGTGGCTCAGAACCTGTCTGACCAGTGCGGTTACACTGGTGTTGAGATAGTCGATGACCTGTTTGATCTGGTTTTCGGAGATCCGTTCAGGGTAACTGGCCGGCAGTTGAAGCAGCTGGTATTGAGCTTGGGCCAACATGGTGGGTAGCTGCTGCACCAGCTGGCTGACCTGCTTGACCGCCAGGGGAATCAGCCAGAGGATCATGACCGTCATGCCGACCATGAAGAGTGAAAAGACAATGATGACGGCACCCAGTCGGGGCATGCGGAAACGCTGAAACAGGCCTACCAGACCTTCGAGGAGATACGCGACGATGACACTGACAAACACCGGCGTCAGGAGACCGCCCAAAAAATAGACCAGACCGACTCCCACCAGGAGCATGATTCCAAGAATCACCCGTTGGGGATCGGAAAAGTGCCGGTCTTTCCACTCCTTGAACAGCTCAAACATGGGTTGATACTCCGTGTGCGTCTCTCTTGCCAGGGCGCTTGAAAGCGGCACCACCTCCGCGCATGGCACCGGTTGCTGGTCGCCTCAACCAGAGCCGGACCCGCGCCGTAACCGTCAATCAAACCGGTATGCGTATACCAGGCCCAGGGTGTCCATGCCTTGGTTGGGTTGGGCCAGATTCGCATTGGAAACGTGGTCGAAGGCAAGCAGGATGCGGTGCCGCCGGTCGAGGGCGTAGCCGATTTCTACGGGAATCCGAAACAGCACCTGCGATCCCAACGATTTATGGTCGGGCGAATCCGTGCTCCGCGATCCGTCGTGCAACGCCAGACCCAATCCAGTTGAAAACAGGATCCCCGTCTTCGTTTCCCACTGTAAAAGGAAACCGCCGTACACCTTGCTCGTACCGTTGCTTACATTGAGATGAATACCCACACCGGGGTATGCCGTGGCCGCCAGCACCTGAAATAGTGCGCGATCGAAAAAAATCTCCGCACCAACGTCCGGGCCCCGTTCTTTGGATTGACCACTCCACAGCCCGCTCACATCATGGGCCAGCAATCCCGCCCGCAACTCCCGGATGGAACCGGGCGACGATAAACCGTCGAAGGCCGCTGCATCGACAACCAGCACCCCCCAGAGCAGCATTGCTCCGATCCCTGAAAGCATCCCCAGGCGGCCGAAGCGCAAAGCGGTCAACCTCGGTGTCATCACTCGGCAACCGTAGGCAAGAGGCAGCTGTCCGCCCCCATGGCTTTTTTTTGTTCCACGTAGTAGGCCGCGGCCAGGGCGGCCGTGCAGCCATCGGCCGCTGACAGGACAATCTGACGGGCGAATTTCTCGCGCAGATCCCCAATCACATATATGCCGGGAATGGTGGTCTCACACTTCTCATTGGTCAGCACCATGCCGTCCGTGTTCATGCGGACCCCGGCCGGAACCAGATGGTTGTTGGGGTTAAAGCCGATAAAAATGAACACCCCGTCCACGCCCAGTTCACGGCTTTTTGCGGTCAGGGTGTCTTTGAGAATGACCCGTTCAACGCCGTCGCTGCCGGCCTGGATATCGGTTACCACGCTATTCCACAGCATCTCGATGTTACAATCGTTGAAAATCCGCTGCTGAAGGATTTTGCTGGCCCGCAAGGCATCCCGGCGGTGAGCGATGTAAACTTTCTTGCACAGCTTGGCCAGATACAGCGCCTCTTCAGCGGCACTGTCCCCGCCGCCGATCACCAGCACCGTTTTACCCCGGAAGAAAAAACCGTCGCAGGTGGCGCAGTAGGAGACACCCTTACCGTAAAATTCCCGTTCTCCAGGCACATCGAGCTGCCTCGGACTTCCGCCGGTTGCCAAAATGACCGCGTAGGCCTTGAGCGACTCAGCGTTGGCCAGGTGCACCCTGTGATGATCGAGCCCAGGATCCAGCGCCGTCACCTCCTGGGCAATCATCTCCAGATCATAGGACTGGGCGTGCTGGGCGAATTTTGTGGACAGCTCCGCCCCACTGATATGGGTAAAACCGGGATAGTTTTCGACCTCATCGCTCATGGCCACCTGTCCCCCCGGCAGACCTTTCTCCACCAGAACCGTCTTCAATGCCGCGCGCATGGCATAAATGGCTGCGGTCAACCCACCCGGCCCACCTCCGATAATGACCAAATCATAAAAATCGTGCTGAGCCATGTTCACCTTCCTTGCTTCTGACGCGACAGGGCTTTTTTCAGACTATCTCCCAGGGAGCCCAATTCAGCGTCCGACCCGCCGGCAAATTCCTGCCACCCCCGGTCATCGGCCGTATCGCCGGCACCCAGAGAAATTTTCCGCTCCTCAGCATGGATTTCATCGATGGATACCGAGATGGCCGCCCCGGGCTTGAGCGCTTCGATCTCGGCCGCCTTGCCCGAAGCGGCGATCTTTGACCGGGGCAGCAGGCCCGTGATACCCGGTGCCAGGCTGACGAATATACCGAACGTCTCTTTCTTTTCCACCCGCCCTTGTACCGGCTTTCCAGGCTGGAATTTTTCCTGGATGTCGGCCCAGGGATCGCCCTGGGCATCCCTGATGCTCAGGGAAATCCGCTTGCGGTCCACGTCGAACTCCTTGACCACCACCGGGATTTCATCGCCGGGGCCGACCACATCGTCAGGACGCATCACCCGGCGCGTATAGCTCATTTCGCTGATGTGAACCAGACCCTCAATGCCTGGGAAAAGCTCGACAAAGGCCCCGAAACTGGCACAACGGGTCACCTTGCCGGTCAACTGGCTCCCCACCTGAACGCGACTGGAGAGATCGTCCCAGGGATCCCCCAAAGCCTGCTTGACTGAAAGGGAGATCTTTTTTTGCCCCTGCTTTTCCCCCTCTCTGACCCCCAGGACTTTCACCTGTAGACGGTCCCCCACCGTGACGGCCTGGTCCGGGGTATCGAGGCGGGACCAGCTCAATTCACTGATGTGGACCAGCCCCTCTACCCCGGGTGCCAGAGCCACAAAAGCCCCGAAGGGCAGGATGCGGACCACGGTGCCGTCTAAAACTGCATCCGGCTGCAGCCGGGCCATAAACGCCTCGCGGCTCGCCGCCATCTCCTTTTCCAAGATGTCGCGCCGCGAGACGACAATGTTGCGGCCCCTCTCTTCAAACCGTTTGATAACAAAGGGAAAAGTCTGACCAACGTAAGCCTCGGGATGCTCGACATAGCTCAGGTCCATCTGGCTGATGGGGCAAAAGGCCTGCCGCTTGACCACCTCCACCTGAAACCCGCCCTTGATGACGGCCGTCACCTTCCCCTCCACTGGAATGCGCTGCTCCCAGGCATCCCTTAGCAGGTTCAGGCCGCCAACACCGGAGATGGCTCCCGAGAGGCGGATTTCGCTCTCAGTGGCGGCCACGACATACAGATCCAGCTCATCCCCAACAACCAAGGGCAGCCGCCCCTGCTCGTCAAGAAGCTCGGACTTTTCCACGACACCGTCCACCTTGGTACCGGTGTCTACAAAAACGCTGCTGGAACCAATGGCGATGATTCGCCCTCGGATCCGGTCGCCCACCTGAATATTTTCATTCATCCCGGCACTGTACGATTCGAACAGGTCTGCGAAACGCTCTTCGGCTTCCGGGGTCTCTTTTTCGGTATCCTCATTCATGGGTTATCTCCCAAAGCATTAAAAAAGTAGCGGCAACTTGAACAGAAAAAGACGGCTTTTGCAAGCCTATTGTGGTTTTCGGCCGATTCGTCAAAAGCTCAAGCCTGCCGCGTTTGACAGGGTTTGACCGGGTGGGTCGGCCAACCTCCTGTTTTCGGGTTGACAAGGATCAAGGGATGGATATGATCGACGCCAACGCAGCCGTTTCGAGAAAGGAGCCAGGCGATGCATCGACTGAAGAACCGGCTCCGCGCGACCACCCAACGACCAGGGGTGGGCTTCGCATGAACTAAGGAGAAACAAGATGGCCGTCATCAAATGGGACCCGCAAGGCAACTTTGCCGCCCTGCAGGAGCGCATCAACAAACTCTTTACCGATTCATTTCCCGATCAATTACCCGAATGTACAGGGATCTCACCATTTGCCTGGACACCGCCGGTCGATATCTATGAGACGGAACGGGGAATCATCATTGCCGCTGATCTGCCCGGGGTGAAGAGAGACAATCTGACCGTGGAAGTCAAGGGCGACCGCATCTCGATCAGCGGGGAACGATTCATCGACCCAATCTGCCCGGCGACCAACTATTACCGCCGGGAACGTGTCTGCGGGGTTTTCCACCGGGACTTCACCCTGCATGCCGGGATCGCACCGGAACAGATCACGGCCACCTTCAAAAATGGGGTGCTGGTGTTGGAGATCCCCAAACCCGAGACCGGCCCTACCCGGCAGATCTGCATCGAACTGGAGTGATCGCGCCTACGGCCGTGGCTGGTTCGGGTCGGGCCAGGCGTCGACGGTGACGATGCCTAAATACCCGTCGACAGTGAGCCGGTCGCCATTGTGAATCAGGGCGACGGCATCGTCGACACCGGTGACACAAGGCAACCCGTATTCGCGCGCGATAATGGCCCCGTGTACCAGCATACCCCCCCGGCGCTCCACGATGGCCGCCGCCAACGGCACGACCAACGTCATGTTGGGGTCGATGGCATCGCACACCAGGATTTCGCCCGCCTTGAATTCAAAGAGATCACTCACCCCCGCAATCACCCGCGCCCTGCCCATGGCCAGGCCCTGGCCGGCGGGCTGGCCGGTGAGCTGACGGGCGCGCATGACGAAATCGCCGTCGGCAGTCAGCAGGGTGTCTGAGGTCAATTGCGGCCGCCCCTGATGCTCAACCGGTTCATCGATCGTCACCGACTCAACGGCCGAGCGGGCGGTCGCCGCCGGCTCCTTGAATGCGCTGAGCACCTGCACGGGAGTGAGACGATCCGCCGCCGCTCCCGCCACCACGCCGAGCCGTTTTTTGGCTTCATCGACAGCTTTGAGAAGTTGGGACTCAATGCGGGATAAGGCGATGTTGTCGTCGTCCCGCAAGCGGTAACTAGACCGCCCGATTTCAAGTATTTCCCGGGCAAACCCGCGCCGGTCCTCGGGAAAACGGCTGACAAAGTCCTCAATCAACCCATCGTTGTCCAAGCGGCCAGTTTTTTGTTCGGCCGCCTCGTGGCCCGCCAGTTCCAGCAGCAGACGGATCAAACCCTCGCGTTCCTTGAGCACGCGTACCGCCTTGAAGGTGAGATCCCCGTATCGATTCAAAAAACCTTCCAAGCGACGGCTGAATTCGGGATCCAGGCTTTCGCTGGCACCGACGGCCAGCCGCTCACGCAGCCCGGCCTGCGTGCGAACCATCTTGGCCAGGGCCTGAAAGTCGCGGTTGCGCTGGACACCGACCATCCGGCCCTCACGCAACAGGGCGGTGAAGGCGTGGGGATCATCAGGCTTGACCAGGTCGTTGTAAACCTGGCCGAACAAGCGTGCCCCATGGGCAAAGGGAATGAAATCAAGCCAGTATACACCCACCCAGTGCTGATGAATGCGCAGGCGCGCTTCGATGGCCTGGATCAGGTCGCCGTCGGAGAGGCGGGTGAGGTCGGTTTGCGCCAACCGATCCGCCTCGGCGGCCATGCGCGGCAAGTGTTCATCTTCGATGCGGCGCCGCAGGGCTTTGAGGTTCTCGAAACTGCGCTTGAGACTCAGGTACCAGGGGCGCTTGTCACCCGCCGACCACAGGGGGCCGTCGACGGCCCCGCTGCGAGCCGTTGTCACCGGACGACTCTGCAGCAAAAACACGGTATCATCCCGGACGGTCCACTCGACATCCTGGGGCCGGTCGAACTGTTTTTCCAGGGCCATGGCCAGGTGGAATACCCGTTGCAGGAGGGCCTGGTCCAGGGGCGGGTGGTTCTTCTCAGCTTCGCTCAGGGGCGCCTGACGGGTTCCAGCGACTGCGGGCCGCACGGCCGCCTGGCGCAGAGCCGGCGTGTGGCTGAGAACCCTGCCGCTCCGTCGGTCCAGCGTCCAGCGATCGGGTGCGATGGCCCCGTCCACCAGCCCCTGGTTGAGGCCGTAAACCGATTCGATCACGGCCTGATCTGAACCATCGGGACTCAATGAGAAAGCGACCCCTGAGCGCTCGCCGCAAACCAGTGTCTGGACGATCACGGCCATGGCACTGGTGCGCATATCCATACCCAGTTCCCTGCGGTACAGCAGGGCTGCGTCCGACCACAGAGAGGCCCAAACCAGCCGGATATGATCGAGAATCGCCTCTATTCCCCGGACATTGACGTAGGAGTCGTGCAAACCGGCAAAAGAGCCGCCCGACCGGTCCTCCTGGGGCGAGGAGGAGCGCACCACGACGGCCTTTTCGCCTAATTGGCGCTCCAGTTCGGGGGTGACCGCAGCCTTGATCCGCTCAGGAATCGGCGTGTGAATAAACAGGCTGCGGATTCGCAGGGCCATATCCCAGATCTCTTCCCAACGCATCGCCGCCAGGGGCCGCCGACCCAATTCCAAACCAATGCGGGTGCCGAGCCCTGTTGTGCGGATGAAATCACGGTAAACCGTGGTGGTGATACAGAGCCCGTCGGGAACCGGCACCCCGGCTTGCATCAGCTTGGCCAGGGCCAGCGATTTCCCCCCCACCAGGCGTTTGTGGCGGGCCTGGATGTCCGCCAGCGGCAGGATTGCGATCATGAGACGACGATGCGGTCTTTTAGGATTTCAAGAATGGTCACGTTCTGGAAGTGGGCCACCACGTCGTAGCGGCTGACGCTGACCTCAATCATGGCCGTGTTGGGAGCGGTGGCAAAGTCGGCCATATGGGGTTGTTTGCCCAGATAGACCGACCGGGCGGCCTCCAATTGGGACGCCTTGACCTCCTCGGCAACTCCGCAAACCGTTACGGCCACGGACTGGCGGATATCCGTGGCCAGGTTCGAACTGTTGTGAACCATGAGAGAAACCCAGGGGTGCTGCTTGAGGTTGGCATATTTTCGGGTTGCCCGGGGGGTGCAAACGAAGATGGTCTTGAGATCCTCGACAGCGGCGAAAGCGACCAGGGTGGTGTGAATCTGATCCCCATTGCGGGTTGCCAGGACGGCAAAAAACTGCTCAGCGAAAAGCGCCGCAAGGGAAGATTTAAGTTCATGGAGGTCCTTCATAATTTTATCCTCTCTCAGAGACCGCAGCCGGCAGGTCGGCCCGCTGCGAAACGAGGTCCGCACAACGCCCGGCCATGGATGTCACACTTCCAGGGCAATGAGGTCATCATAGGTTTCGCGCCGCCGGATCAGGGCGGTTTGGTCGCCATCCACCATCACCTCGGCGGCCCGGGGCCGGGAGTTATACTGAGATGACATGGTGAAACCATAAGCTCCGGCAGAAAAAACGGCCACGAGTTCCCCAGGTTTCAAAACAGGAAGGGCGCGGTCCTGGGCCAGGAAGTCAGCGCTTTCGCAAATCGGGCCGACCACGTCCACCACTTCCAGTTGGCGGGCCTGGGGTGAGACCTCACCGATACGGTGGTAAGCACCGTAAAAGGAGGGGCGAACCAGGTCATTCATGGCCGCATCGACGATGACGAATTTTTTTACCGCTGTCCTTTTGGTGTAAAGAACCCGGGTGACCAGGATCCCGGCATTGCCGGCAATGGCCCGCCCCGGCTCGAGGATAACGGTCAGGGGTTTGCCGGCCAGGGATTTGGCGATAAACCGGCCTAGCTCCTCGGGCAGAGGCGGTTCCTCGTCATTGTAGGTAATGCCCAGACCACCGCCTAAATCAAAGTAGCGGATCGTGACCCCCGATTGCCGGAGCTGGTCGACAAAATCAAGCAGTTTCCCCAGGGCTTCCGCAAAGGGACCGATCTGGGTGAGCTGGGATCCGATATGGCAGTCTATGCCCACCGGTTCCAGGAAGGGCGTCTCCTTGGCCAGGAGATAGAGCCCGGCGGCTTCCAGGATGTCCAGGCCGAATTTGTTCTTTTTGAGCCCCGTTGAAATGTAGGGGTGGGTTTTGGGGTCCACATCCGGGTTGATGCGGATGCTGATCCGAGCCTCGCGACTCATTTCGGCGGCAATCCGCCCGATCTTTTCCATCTCCTGGGCCGACTCCACGTTGAACATGAGGATATCCGTCGCCAAGGCCTGCCGGATTTCATGCTCCTGCTTCCCGACACCTGAAAAAACGATTTTACGGGGGTCGATGCCGGCTTTCAGGGCGCGGTGCAGTTCCCCGCCGGAAACGATATCCACCCCTGCCCCGAGGCGGCCCATGAGGCGCAGCAGGCCCACATTACCATTGGCCTTGACCGAAAAGCAGGTCAGGTGATCCAAACCCTGCATGGCGGAATCAAAGGCCCGGTAGTGGCGCGTTAGGGTCCGGGTGGAATAGACGTACAGCGGCGTGCCGAAGCGCTCGGCCAGGTCGCGCACACGAACCTGCTCGGCCCAGAGTTCTCCATCGCGATAGTCGAAATAGTCCATGCTGTCTGTCTCTCCAGGTTCCGTGGTGCCGGCGGTCTACGCCACCCAATAGGTCGATACCACTGGCTGACGTGGCAAAAACGCTAAGCCGACCCGCCGGCGTTGTCAAGAGCGATCCGCAGTCAGTTGGGCGGGTGGCACCGGCCCAGAATGGGTCACCGGTCTCCGCAAGGGCTCGTGGGCCGGTCTTTGGGCTATTGATTCCCGGTGAGGGGTGTAATAGAATTCCTTCCGGTTGGCCGATAACCGATCCCGCCGGCCACCCAAGCTGCCGATCCGATCCATCGCCAACCCGCTGGCGTCTCAACGGCGCCGCCAGACCGCTACGCAGGAGAGGGATGCAACGATGAACACCACCATCGCCCTGCTTCAATCGCACCGCTCGATCCGAAAATTCACTGACCGCAACGTGGACGACCGGACCCTGGCGACGATCATCGCGGCAGCCCAGTGTGCGGCCACATCTCATTTTGTTCAGGCCTACACGGTGATCCAGGTGGTAGACAGGCAAACCCGCCAAGCCATTGCCGATCTGGCCGGCCCCCAGGCCTGGGTGTCCCAGGCCCCGGTGTTTCTGGTCTTCTGCGCCGATCTCAAGCGCCTGGAAAGCGCCAGCGGCCTCCATGACGCCAGCGTCGAAAAGGGCTGGGCCGAGCAGTTTGTCACCGCCACGGTGGATGCCTCCCTTTTGGCTCAGAACGTCATGATCGCCGCCGAATCACTGGGAATGGGAGGCGTGTTCATCGGCGGCATCCGCAACGATCCTCAGCAGGTATGTGAACTGCTCAAGATCCCCGATCAGGTCTATCCGGTTTTCGGGATGTGTCTGGGCTGGCCGGCCCACGACCCGCCGCCCAAGCCCAGGCTGCCGCTGGACATGGTGCTGTTCACCGACCGTTACCCGCCGGGGCACCCCCCTGACCAGTTCAGGGCCTATGACCGCACCACCCGGCACTACTACACCACCCGCAACAGCAATCTCAGGGACGAAACCTGGTCTCGGCAGATGGCCGACTTCATGGGCCGGGCGATCCGACCACACATGAAAGCCTTTCTGCAACGCAAGGGTTTTTTTATCAAATAGGCCTGAAATCCCGGATGCGTGCCGCAAGCATGCGCCGCCATCAAACCGGCCCGGGCGACCAGCGGGGATCGACGGATCACCCCGGATTCCGGTTGCTCGACGGATCGAATCATTCCCCGGTCAGCCGGTTCGGCCGCCTCCGGCGAACGAACGCCACCCACCAGAATCAGCGCAAGCGCCAACTCGTTTTCGAAAGCCCCGTTGGCAGCCATGAAGCAGAACGCCTTATTCGGTCACGGTGATGGCGAGGGTCGCTCCATCCAGCATCACCGCGAACGCCTGGAGCGGTTTTTTGGCCGCGCCACCCACCGGTTGGCCGTCATAGGTGTAGGTCGACTTGGAGATACTGCAGCATTCGATGCGCCGGCTGCCGGCAATGGGATCGATGCGCCGGCCCATATGGGTACAGTGATTGGCAACGGCATGGTATTGCCCGTCGTCACCGTGAAACACCAGCAAGCGGCGCTTGAGCCCGTTGCCTTCCAGGCGAACGCCGCTGCCGGGGGTTTTCAGTTCCGGCGTCCGGGAAAGATCGATCCGCACCAGACCGTCCTGCACGGACCAGGCGCCCGGATCTGCGGGCAGCGCGGTCTCAGGGATACCAAACAGGCGTTTTAAAATTTTCATGCCACCACCTCTTTCCCCCGTTTCAGATCAATCCCCGCTCCCGAGCAATGTTCAGGTAGGTTTCAAAGACGTTTTTCGGCGGGATGTAATGGTCTTCGACCACTTTTTGTTTCAGCGCCATGGCTTCGGTGGGGCAATGGGTAACGCACAGACCGCAGCCAATACAGCGCTGCATCGACACCTTTGCCGTGGCCCCAACGACAATGGCGTCCATCTGGCACCGCTCCACACAGGCTTGGCAGGCGATGCAGGCCGTCTGGTCAACATCGGCGAAATAGTTGGTGTGTACCACTGTTGCCGGCTGATCGAGCGTCTTCAGGTTCTTGAGAATACCACAACAGCAGCCGCAGCACATACAGATGTTCATCGGTTTCTGCTGGTTGCCCGGCTGGAGCACCAGCCCGGCGTCAACACCGGCCTTGAGGATTTCCAGGGCTTCGGCCCGGCCGATGGATCGCCCCAGGCCATTCTGCTCGTAGTAGTAAGCACCACCGCCAAAGGCGAGGCACACCTCCATGGGCTTGTCACAGCCTTTACCGATCATCTTCTGCTCTTTGCGACAAATGCATGGGGATACCACGATTTTGGACTGGGCGTTAATCATCGCCTCGGCCGCTTCGTAAGGGGCCACCGTCATGCCGGCGGAAATGCTTTTTGACACCGGCACCACCCGCAACTGCTTGGTCGTGGTACTCAGCAGGACCTTTTCCAGCAAGGTGGGCATGTATTCGTTGACGTCGCGGATCAACTCCTCATCCAAATCGTTGAGGTGATATTCCCAGATGCCGATGACGAATTGGGCGGCGCTGTAAAGATTCTGACCGCCTTTGGAAAGCCGAAAAATCAGTCCTTTTTTGGCCATGGCGGCAAGGGATGCATCCAGCTCCGACGCATTTTTGCCGCAGCGAGCCGCAACGGCCGCCGCCGTCTCGGGCAACATGGTCAGCGTCAGGGCGATGTGGGCTTCCTCCGGGGTAAACAGCCGCTTCAATATTCTCAGTTCCACACCGCTCTCGGTGCTTGGGAATCCCGCCGGCAGGCGATCCAGAAAGGCCGCCAACTGTTTATAAATATCACTCACGAAGATCTCCTTTCAGGTATAACTGCTGCCGTCCCAACAGTGGGTGCAGAGGCAATCCTTGGGCAGGCCGATGGCCGCCACGAGATCTTCAAGCCGCTGGTATCTCAGGGTGGTCAGGCGCAGCTCACGGCGGATGTTTTCAACCATGGCCAAATTCTTTTCCGATCCGTGTTGGCCATATTCCTCCAGACAGCGGTCCTCGGATCCTTCCAGATCCTGAATGATTTTACGACCCACCAAGTCCAGGGTGGAGCGGGAGGTGGAAAAATTGATGAATTGACAAGGGTAAATCAGGCAGGGGCAAGCCGGCCGCATGTGGACCTCCCGCGCGCCGTATCGAAAGAGAATTTCGACGTTGTCCCGCAACTGGGTGCCCCGTACGATGGAGTCTTCGCAAAACAGGATGCGCTGGCCTTCGATAAGCTGGCGGATGGGGATCAGCTTCATACGGGCCACCAGGTCGCGCATGGCCTGGTTTTGCGGCATGAAACTGCGCGGCCACGTGGGAGTGTATTTCACGAAAGGCCGTTGGTAGGACAACTTGCGTTGATTGGCGTAGCCGACACCGTGGCCGATGCCGGAATCCGGAATGCCGCCGACAAAATCCACTTCGGTGTGGTCATTGCGGGCCAGCGCGGCCCCACAGCGGTTGCGCACCACTTCCACATTGATGCCTTCATATTCCGAAGCCGGATACCCGTAGTAAACCCACAGGAAGGCGCAGATCTGCAGCCGGTCGCCCGGGGCCGTCCGCTGCACCCAGCCGTCCGGGTTCATCTCCACCACTTCGCCGGGTCCCAGGCAGTGGTCAATTTCAAAACCCAGGTTGGGAAAGGCGCAGGTCTCGGAACTGACGGCAACGGCGTCCTTGCGAGTACCAATGGTCAGCGGTGTCCGGCCCAGCCGGTCGCGGGCGGCAAAAAGGCCGCCTGGAGTCAACAGGATAAGTGAACAGGAACCCTGGATGGCAGCCTGGGCGTTGTTGATGCCGTCGACCAGATTGTCCGCTTCGCAGATCAGCATGGCCACCACTTCGGTGGGGTTGACCGCACCGGCGGTCGTGTCCGAAAAGTAGCTTCTGCGTTTAAAGGCCCGTTCGATCAAGGCATCCTGGTTGTTGATCTTGCCTACGGTGACAATGCCGAAGGTGCCCAGGTGGGAGCCAACGATCAGGGGCTGGGGGTCGGTGTCGCTGATCACCCCGATACCGAAATGACCGTGAAACCGACTCAACTCCGCTTCGAACTTGGTCCGAAAATAGCTGTTTTCGATGTTGTGAATGGCCCGCTGAATGCCCATCTGATTGCACACGGCCATGCCGCCGCGGCGGGTTCCCAGGTGGGAGTGGTAATCCGTACCGTAATACAGATCCGAAACACAGTCACCGGTTGAAACGACCCCGAACATCCCACCCATTTCCAGTTCCTTCACCGTCAGCTTGATTGCGGCAAGACGAGAATGGCCTTAATCCCCGGCAAGCGTTTAAAAAAATCGTAGCGCAGCGATTGAGGTAGAATAAGAAGGCGTTAAAAGCAAGGAGAATATGCCCCATCCAGTGGAACGCGTTAGGGGTGAAGCATCGGTTGACCCTCTGGTGCCGAGTGCTGATGCTGAATCTCGGCCGCAAAGCGGTCCAATATCTCGTAGAGTCGCAGCAGGCTGTCTATTTCCACGTGTTCATCACTGGAATGCTGGCTGCTGTTGCCGTCTGCACCCCATACGATGCCCGGAATATGAAACTGCGTCAGAAACCGGGCGTCACTGGCACCGTGGGCGATGCCGGTGCGGGTTCCGCTGGCCAATGCCAGCAGGTGGTCCAGGTAGGGCGATCCGGGACTGACGAAGAGGGGTTCA
Source organism: Desulfosarcina sp. (assembly GCA_046484885.1). GTDB lineage: Bacteria > Desulfobacterota > Desulfobacteria > Desulfobacterales > Desulfosarcinaceae > Desulfosarcina. Next base: position 21,338 of record JAWOIA010000155.1, read on the forward strand.
CGCTCCAGTGTCAGGACCGTGCCGCGCACAGCCCTTTGGATGCGTAGAACCAGGTCATCAACATCGTCGTTTTCGGTGTAGCGGATGTCCAGGATGGCTTCAGCCCGGTCCGGTACCTGATTGACCGACTCGCCGGCACGGATGACCGACAGGTTCATGGTGCGATGCCAGTGTTCGGGTGCCGTCTGATCGTCGAAAAAGGTCTTGATCGTAAGGCAATCGGCCATCAGCGTCTCAATGGCGTTTTCCCCCTGCCAGGGCCTGGCCCCATGGGCGGTCTTACCACTGGCAACGACCGTGAGGCGCAAAATGCCCTTCTCCTTGACCACGATCTTTTCCACCCGGCCACCGTCCAGGGCAATGCAGAAATCACAGGATATGCCCGCCAAGGCATGGCGGGCGCCGTTGGCGCCACCAACCTCCTCATCGCCGGTGATCAACACGCCCAGGGGGAAAATACGGTCTTCCAGCCCGCGGCGACGGTTGGATGCCAAGCGGTTTTTCAGCAGCACCATGGACAGAGCCGCCGCATATTTGTCATCGATGGCGCCGCGACCATAGAGCCGGCCATCCTTTTCAACAGGGGTGAAGAGCGGATCGGCGGCATTGACCACATCAATGTGTGACATCAGCAGCAGGTTGGTCCGCCGGCCTGCCGGCAGCACCTGCACCGACGGAACACCCTGGCTCTCCAGTACGCTGCAGGGGATATTGCGGTCCTTGAACCAGACTTCGATAAATCGGGCGCATTGTTGAATCTCTTGAGGACGGGTGTGGGTGGATTTGAAGCGGATCAGGTCCTTGGTCAGATCAACCACCTCCCTCAAGATGGCAGATGATGATTCGGTCGCGGCTTCGATGGTCATTCTCCTAGTGTCGGCAGGTATGCGGCAGTGCTTCCGTTTCCGAGCTCACCCTATACCTTGTATGAGCGATTGTCGAGCCTGCTGCAGCACCAAGGGAGTCGGAAGGGATCCAAACCCGTTCTCCCCGGTTGCCATGGGAGGTCTATGGGTTGGGTGGGCTGGCCCGCAGGGGCCCATATCCGAGCAGCCACGAATTCCCCGATTCACGGCAGGGAGAGCGGATGGTCGGCAACCATCAATTGGCCTGATGCCAGCCCGGCATTCTGCACCAGGTCGATTTGTTTCAGCCCATAGGACCGCTTCAACTGGTGTATGTTTTTTTTGTTCATTCCTTGAACGCGAGAAAACAGGCGGGGATTTACCGTTATGGTCAGCGGATCCGGCGGTTTTTCCATTCCGGCCAGTACCGCCGAAATGGCATCCAGCGCGATTTCGCCGTGAACCAGGTGGCCAAAGGCAGGGTGATAGGGGCCGGCCGTCAAGGCGTCCGCCGGGGTCAACCCCTCGGAAGCCTGAAGTCCCATACGAACGACCGCTATATGATGGGCCTTGAAAAACAGGTACAACTGTTTCACCAGGGTCACGCACGGCCCTAAAGGCAGGGGACGATAGTGCCCCCCATGGAACTGCCGGGCCAACGGGCTGCCCTTGAGGACCAGGGTGGGGTAGATCCGAACAAAATCCGGCCGCAAGGCGGCCAACCGGCGGGCCGTTTCCATGGCGCCGTCATCGTCGTCCGCAGGGAGTCCCACCATCATTTGCAAACCCAATTGAAAGCCCCGGTTTTTCAACAGGCCGGCAGCGGCAACGGTGTCCGCCGCCTGATGGCCGCGACCGGCGAGGGCGAGGACATGATCGTTCATGGACTGAGCCCCTAACTCAACCGTGCCGACCGGCAGGCCCTCCAGCAAACTTAACGTTTTGGGGCTGACCGTGTCCGGCCGGGTGGAAAAGCGGATCCCGTCGAGCTTGTGTTGATGAACCAGTGGCCGGGCGGCCTCCAGCAATGACCGAATCAGGCTGGGTTCGAGCCCCAAAAAGCTGCCGCCAAAAAAAGCGATCTGGGCGGTGGGCGGTCGTTTTTTGGGGTATTTCAGAAAACGGCTCACTTCGCAACGGATCTCCAGTGGAGACGGGATCGCAGCTCTCCTGCCGCTGATCATCGGCTGGTTGCAAAATACGCAGTGATGGGGACACCCCTGGTGGGGAATGAACAGGGGGATGATCAGTGGCCGGCCCGGCGGCGCGGCGCTACCGAGTGTCGATCCACAAACGGTTATTTCGCCCGACGTCTGCGTTAGGCTCAAAATTTTATCCTCGAAATATCAACGATATGCCTGTGGTAAAATTTTTCGCATACCTTGATCGCGACCAAAATTCCTCGTTTCTGGATGGACACTACCGAGCTTATCCATGGTCAGTCGGATCGACCCAGCCGTTCGAGGCCTGCGCGCGCAGCTTCCTGCTCGGCAATTTTTTTGCTTTTTCCGATGCCTTCGGCGACAATTCCAGCCACGGTCATGCGAACCTGAAAGCGCTTGTCATGATCCGGCCCGCTGGTTGC
>JAWOIA010000178.1:0-17808 GCA_046484885.1 Desulfosarcina sp.
CCCCAGGCCGATTAACGCCGACCCAGGTATACCAGAAACAGCCCGGCCGCCATCATCACCAGCCCGAACCGACGCAGAACTCCCGGCGACATCCGCATCATTTTTGCCACCCAGTGCTTCATTTGATCTGGTACCGCAAAATAGGGAACGCCTTCGACGATCAACACCATGCCGATAACACACAGAAAAAAATCCATTTTGATCCAATTCTGGGGGGCCACAACAACCAACCGGGCCTGATGCTTGCGGTTCCGAGGCCAAACCGGCCACGCTCAATGCGTCCCGATGGAAATCTCGCCGGTTTTCTGCCAGTGAACAGCGTGAAGCACCAGTTCGTTAGCGTTCTTCAGATTGAGTTTCTCTTTGATCCGCTCACGGTAGGTACCGATGGTTTTGATGCTCAGGTGCAGCCTGGAAGCGATTTCACGCGACGAAAAACCCTTACCAATCATCCGGAAGACCTCCAGTTCGCGATTGGTCAATCGATCCATGGGGGCTCGACCGGCTCCGGCAGGGTGGTCGGCCAGGTTGACCAGGATCTGATCTTTGACCTGGTCATTGAGGTAGATCTTGCCGGCAAGAACCTGGCGGATGGCCGTAACCACCGACTCCATGGCCTCCTGCTTCATGATGTACCCGCGGGCACCGGCGTGGAGCGCCCGCTCGGCATAGAGAAACTGGTCGTGCATGGAGAGGATCAGCACCGGAATGGTTTTGTGTCGACGGGTGACCGCTTTGGTCAGGTCGATGCCGTCGGTGTTCTCCAGGGTGATATCCGCGATGATCAAATCCGGGTTCAACTGCGCGATGGCCTTCCAAACGCCGGCTGCATCGGTGGCTTCACCGCAGACCGTCAGGTCCGGCTCCTGGTTGATCAACTCGCTCAGACCCCAGCGAAAGATGGGGTGGTCCTCGACAATGAGTATTTTTTTCTTGGTCTCTGTCATGGTTCAACCCAAGCTGCAGTTGCGCCGCTCAGGGAGACCTGAACCAAGGTTCCGCCATTGCCATTGGCGTGAATGTCCAACGCAGCGCGGATCATAGTTGCACGAAAGCCCATGATACGCAAGCCCATCCCGCTGGTTTCCAGGCCGGCCGGAATGCCCGTGCCATCGTCTTCAACGCGGATGGTCATACGGTCGCCGTTCACATCCAGGGCAATAGTGATCACCGAGGCTTGGCCGTGGCGCGCGGCATTGTTGACCGCCTCCTGAACGATGTGGAACAGGTGGGTGGCAACCAGGTTGTCTCTGATCCGCACCGGTGCGTTGCACAGAAATAGGCAGGCGATGCCGAATACCGCTTCGGTATTGGCGGCCAACTCCCGAAGCGACGATTCCAGGCCGTGGTCCACCAGGTAGACCGGACATAGTCCCCGCGCCAGCCGGCGGCTTTTGGTAATGGCATCCTTGATCAGCCCGGTGATCTTTTCCGCCAGTTCCGCCTCCAGCGGCGCCGCTTGGGCAAGTTTGCGAACCAGTACCCGGCCCAGACCCTCAATCCCGATCAGGTGCGGGCACAGGTCATCGTGAAGATCCTGACCGATCCTCTGCCGCTCCCGGTCGCCGATATCCATCACCTGCTTTTCCAGCCGCCTGAGGTCCGAAACGTCCCGATGGATGATGACGCTGCCCACCTGTCGGCCCTCCGGATCCCGATAGACCGCACCGCGGGTGCTGACGTCAATCGTTTCCCCGCTTTTGGTCAGCCGCCGCGTCTCGATGCCGGACAGCGGGTTTCCCGAGGTGATGGTAATGAGCCCCTTGCGCGTCTCTTCCCAATTCTCCGGGGGAACAAAATGGTCCAGTTTCTTGCCCACACACTCCTCCCGGCTCCATCCGAACACATCCGAAAAGGCAGGGTTCAGGTAAACGACCTTGCCGGTCATGTCGTAAACCACCATGGGGTCAGGCATGGCTTCGATAACCGATCGATAGCGGTTCTCGCTGTAACGCAAGGCCACTTCGGCCTCCTTGCGTTCCTTGACTTCGGCCTCCAGGTTGCGGCTGTAATCCTCCAGCCGCTCCATAAACGAATTGAAATAACGGGTTAGGCGACCCACCTCATCCTCGGCGTCGATTTTCAGACGCACCGACAGATCTCCCGTGGCACCCTGTTCCAGGCGCTTGACCAAGGCGGCCAGCGGGTTGGTTATCGAAGCGCTGATGAGCGCGGTGAGGGGCAGCAACAGCAGGACGGAGCCCAGAACGGTAAAAATGATGACATTGCTCACCTTGTGCAGGGGGGCGTAAAACTCGTCCAGATAGCTGGAAGAGGCGACGATCCATTCATATTCCGGAAGGTAGTTGAACAGCACCAACTTGTCGCGGGTACGGTTCTCGCCGGGGTTTTGCCACGAGTAGACAATTTTACCCCGTTTTTCTCTGAGCATGACGTCCAGCGGATAAGCGGGCAGATCTCTTCCCTCAATCAGGCTGGTTCCCTGCAGGCGGGGGTGAATGATCGCGTTGCCATGGTTGTCGGTAACAAAGGCATAGCCGCTTTTACTGAACTGAAACGACAAAATACTCTCCCGGAAGTCCTCGATGTCGATCAGGGAATGAAACTCCTGGCGGTAGGCCGAGACGGCGATAATCCAGTCCCAGGGTTCGAAATAGGCCATATACAGGGCCTTGGGGCGGGTATGGCGGTCACCGGGATTCTTCCAGTCGTATTCGATATAGCCATAGCGTTTTTCACGCATCTGCCTGACAAAATCGAAGCGGTTGATGTCCTGACCGACCCACTCAAATTCAGGATGGACAACCATCACGCCTTGGTGGGAGACGCAGGCGATGTAGCCGGTTGTCCCTATGCGCTGGGTCAGCAGCAGGGATTCGGCCAGGCGCCTGGCCTGGACCTCGGAAATTTCGCGCTGCTGGTAAAGCGAATAGAGGTAGGTTACCATCTCCAGGTTTTTTTCGGCTACGGCCCGCAGGTGGTTTTTGATGGACCCTGACATCGCCGTCTGGACCATGTTGAGCATGGCGCTGGTGGAGTTGTTCAGCTCGCTTTCGATATTGGCCTCGATGGTGTTTCGGACGATCGAGTAAATGACCACGGACCCTAAGGCGATGACGACGCAAAACGCGGTCAGATAGCTGAAAAGCAGTTTGTGACGAATGGGACTGTTTTTGAGCCATCGCAGGGACTTCATGCGTTACTCCTTCACTGCGCCGCAGCCCGACCAGGGCGGTCTAGGGGGCGAAGTAATTCACCCATGGCAGGTGAAAGCCCTTGCTGATCCGCTTTTGCAGGTGGGCCGCGGCAGACAAAGCATCTTTTAGCAGCAGCATTTCACTTTTATTCAGGTCCCTGGGATCCAGCGTGTTGTCCGGCGGTTGGCCGTCTCGCACCCGTTTCAGGTTTTCACGGATACGGAACATCATCAGGGTCTCGAATCCGGCCCTGTAAAATGCGGCATCCTCGCCGCTTACGGCGTCGCTGCCGGCCAACTGGTCCAGCCGATCCAGGGTAGATGGCGCCGTGATACCCCGGTTGACGGCAAGCAGCCGCACGGCGTTGATGATGTGAACCAGGGCTGCGGTCTTGAGGTTGATCCGCCCTTTTCTGGGGCCGCTTCGTTCGGTGACGATTCTGCCAAGAAAGCCGATGGGTGCAGTCAACTTCTGATCATCGCGAGAGAGCATGTGCCCGGCGATGGTAGAGTCTGAAAAGGCAGCCACAATTTCAGCTCCCAGCGCGTCGGCCAGGCTAGTATTGCCCCATACCGAACGGTAGTCTATTAAAATGGTCAGGGTTCGAATATCCTCGGGATCAGTAGAGGCCATCCATTGCGAAACACCCTCACGCCACCCTGAGATGGAGCGACACCACTTGGGGTTGTTGGCCATCACACCCCCGCTGCAGCGCTGAAACCCGCAGCGAGCCAACCCGTCCACAACCAGTTCTGCCAACTGGTGAAAGTAGTCGCAGGCGGCAGCGACACTCCCATCTGCCGGATCTGTATAAATCATGGCGTTGTCCTGGTCGGTTCGCAGGGTCTGTTCGTAGCGGGCGGCACTGCCCATATTGATCCAGCAGTAATCGACCGGCGGCGGACCCCAGCCATCCACCTTCATCAGGGCCTCGCTCAGTTCGATCACTTTGCGGGTTATCCGGTCGTTGAGCCGGGACATGATTTCCATCGTCTCTCGGACGCCGGCCCGCTCGGCCACCAAGGCATCCAGCACCCGGTCGATGCCGGCACTCAGCTCGGCCAACCCCTCCAGACTGTTCTGATCGGCGATTTCATGAATCAGCCTGAGGCTATCCACCGACTGGGAGCGCCCCAGGTCGGAAAATGAGACCACCCCCACCGGTAGATCCCGCTCCATCACCACCAGCTGTCGGGTCCGATTTCGAATCATGGCGGCCAGGGCCTCACCCAGATAGGCCTCCGGAGCGATGGCCGCTAAACGCGGATCCATCAGGCGGCCCGCCGTGCAACGCTCGACCGGGCAGGTCTGTTCGGCCACCAATGCGCTCACCAGAATTCGTTCGGTCAGAACACCCCGAAAACGGCCGGCGGCATCAACGACCACCAGGCAGCCGACCTGCCGCTTGACCATTTTACGGGCGGCATCGGAAACCGGGTCCTGCTCCCGGCAGGTCAGCACCGGAGCCGACATGACCTGACTGACCTGTTTGCGAAAGAGGGTGGTGTGGCCCCGGGGAACGGCGCACACCCGATCCGAAAGGTTGCGCTCATAGAGCAGGCGCATCCGCTCTGCCAACAAGGTGTTGAAAAAGCCGGAAAAATCGGGATTGCTGTAAATCAGGGATTCCAATTCCCGTCGAGGCAGACACAGACAGGTCAAGGCGTCTTTGGCCCGCGCCGACCCGGGGTATCGCTGGCCGGAGAGAACCACCGTCTCGCCGAAAAAGTCGTGGGGCCGTCGCAGCCCCACGACCGATTCGACGCTGCAGTCGTCTTCAACCAGGATTTCGACCAGGCCATGGGCGATGACAAACAGGCAATCGCAGCTGGGATCTCCCTGACGAAAGACATATTCGCCCACATTGAATGACCGTACGGCTATACCTCGGCAAAGGGCGGTGAGGCGTTTTGGGTCCAGGAGGGCAAACGGATCGGTTCGCTCCAACACAACCAGCAGTTCATCGGTTTTCATAGCAGGCCCTACTCCATGCACCACTTGGCAAATCCCGCGAACCCGTCGGCGGCAGCGTTCAACAGCGGCAGAATCTGAGACCATCGCAAAAAAAAACGGTCCGGCAGGATCGGTGCAATCCCCCCGGACCGTGTGATCGCGCATCGCATGGTGTTCGGTACGATTAGGTCAGGATTTTTTATCTTCTTCTATCTTTTCCGCTGACTCGGCTTCTGCTTTTTTGGTGGCATCCTTGAAATTACGGATCGCCTTTCCCATACCGCCACCGATTTCCGGCAACTTGCCAACGCCGAAGATAATAAGGATGATAACCAGGATGATGATCAATTCCGGCATTCCGATTCCAAACATAGCTTCCTCCTGTGATCAGCCGCATGGGCGCGTTTCGTTAGGGCCCGGTCTGCCGTCCCCGGTAGCGAGGTGCAATCAAGTCGGGTTCGGTTTCAATTCGACGAGCAGCCGCTCGAATTCTTTTGACTTTAAATAACTGTCAATGGCGCCCTGATGCGCGATCCAGGTGGCCCACACTTCCATCCAGGCCTTGTTTTGCCAGTACAGGGAGCTGTCCGCCTTGCCCTTGAGTGCATCAATGTAGTCCACATACTCTTCCGCGCAGCTGTCGCAGAAAGCGTAGGGTACCCTGAAAGCGGGCAGGTCGGGCCGATTATCCGCTGAGATTTGGATGCCGCACTTTTCGCATTTGGAGATGCAGTGCGTACAGCGGAAAACCTTTCTGACGGCCATCAATTTCCTTTTCCTGATGACGGCGGCCTGCTTTTCTCGGGTGACTTTCAGTTTTTCGTCAAGGGGAATGATCGTTCCCATGGTTAGTCCACCCTATCGACGCCTTTGAGCAACAAAGGCGATCAACCACCGCCACGAGGCTATCGACTATGGTCTGATTGGTCCGCCAACCCCGGCGCAAACGATGCAAAATCTGCCGGTTTGAGCGTTTCGAAGCGGGATTGAACTCAGTTTCGAACAATACCACTATGGATAATCGCTGTCAATCGGCGGTCCGCGGCCGCTGTTAAAAAAGTGTGCCGCAGCCCCGAGCCGCGGCCCGGTGCCCCGGTCCACCACACCACACCGCGCCGGCCGATCCAGCCGGCATGGCGATTCGGACCGATTTTGCGCCGCAGGCCGCCACCCACCCGCTGTCGATTATCCAGACCCTGCTTGTCAATCCACCCCTACCATGGTAGAAACAGTCCGTCGCACAGCGCGGGTTTTTCCGCTTGCCACGAAAGGAACCGTTTTATGCCCCCGGCCTTGCACCCCCATTGCCTGCCCTTGCTTATCGGCAGTCTTCCCATGAACGACCATCAGGCGGCTTCACGGTTGATGATGGACCATACACCCGCCATACCCGTATGGATCCAGCTGCCGATCTTTCCCGAGGAAGGCATGGTGTTGCAGTTCCTGCCGGGAATGCCGGCGGTGAACCGCCAAGACGGTAAAATTTTTATCGATACCACGTCCGCCGCCTTCGAGGACGAACTGCTCGCTTTTTACGAAACATACATGGCGGTCAGTCAACACCCTGAGCAGCTGCCCGGCTCCCGTTTCGCCCTGACGGAGACTTCCGGTCGAGGCGTGGCTGCATTGCTGGACACCCTGGACCGAACGGAAACCCCGCCCAAAGCGATCAAGGGTCAGGTGACCGGTCCCGTTACCTTTGGTACCGGAGTCAAAGACCAGGACGGTCGACCCATTTTTTACAACGAGACCCTGCGCGACGCGGCGGTCAAACACTTGGCGCTCAACGCCCGCTGGCAGATCCGCACACTTGCCCGACCGGGCTGCCCGGTGATCATCTTCATCGATGAACCGGCGCTGGCCGGATTCGGTTCGTCCGAATTGATCAGCGTCTCCAGGGAAACGATAATGGCCAGTCTTGGGGAGTTGATCCAGGCGATCCATACCGATGGCGGGCTGGCGGGGATTCATGTGTGTGCCAATACGGACTGGTCGCTGGTGCTGGAATCGGGTGCCGACATTGTCAACTTCGATGCTTATGCCTACTTCGACCGATTCATCCTCTACGGCTCTCAGATCCGTGATTTTTTAACCGCCGGCGGGTTGCTCGCCTGGGGCATCGTACCGACCCTGGAGCCTGCAACGATCGAACGGGAGACGGTCGACACCTTGCATGAGGGGTGGCGGGCGCGTTTTCGTCAGGTAGAAGCGCTCGGCATCGCGCCGGCGGCCCTTTACGCCCAGTCCTTTATCACCCCCAGCTGTGGCGTAGGGTCCCTGAGCCTACCTTTGGCCGAGCGGGTTCTGGGGTTGACCCGGGACCTGTCGGCAACCATCCGCCGATCGTTATGCTTGTCGGACCATCCTTCCCCAAAGAGGTGTTCATGACCGTACAACCACCTGATGCATCCTTCCGCGGGGCAACCCGCTACGTTTTAGATGACGAACTGGCCCAAATCGTCAACATTTCCATGGCCCTGGAGATGCCCCTGCTGCTCAAGGGGGAGCCCGGAACGGGCAAAACCATGCTGGCCCACGCCATTGCCGAGAGCATCAATATGCCGCTCATCGTGCTCAACGTGAAATCCAGTATGAAGCTGGTTGAGGCCCTGTACCAATACGACACCTTGACGCGTCTCAATGACAGCCGCTTCGGTGACAGCCGGCGCGATATCAGCAATATCGAAGAGTATATCAAAATGGGAAAAATCGGTCAGGCATTCGTGGCCGAGGCGCGAACGGTGCTGCTCATCGACGAAATCGACAAGGCGGACACCGATTTCCAGGACGACATGCTGGATGTGCTGGACCAGATGGAGTTCGACATCATCGAAATTGACAAAACCATACCGGCGCGTCATCGACCGGTGATCATCATCACTTCCAACGCCAAAAAAGACCTCTCCGACCCCTTTCTGGGCCGCTGCAACTTTCATCATATCGCCTTTCCGGACCCCAAAATGATGCGCCGGATCATCATGGTCCACTTCCCCGACGTCAGTGATGAACTGGTGGGCAACGCCATCACCGCCTTCTACCACCTGCGGGATTTGGAAGCGCTGGAAAAACGACCGGCGACCCGTGAGCTGATCAACTGGATCCGGGCCCTGAAGGCAGATCCGGACTTCAAACCCAAACAGCTGGCCAAGGGCGATGTCCCCTTTTTGGGCGTACTGTTTAAAAAGAGCGGCGATTACGAGCGCGCCAGCGCTTTTGTCAACCGACGCAAACTTTTCTGACCATGTTTTTGACCTTTTTTTTCAAGCTGAGAGAGATGGGTGTGCCGGTCAGTCCCACGGCATTTTTGACCCTGCACCGGGCCTTGTCCGGCCGTCTCATCTCCTCACTGGATGATTTCTACACCGCCTCGCGGACGATCCTGGTCAAGAGCGAGCGCTACTTCGACCTCTTCGACCAGGTTTTTGCCAACCACTTCGCGGGAGCCGAACTGCCTGACAGTGAAGGCCTGGAGATCGATGAACTGGCCCGAACCATGCTGGAGCAATGGCTTCAAGATCCCCGGGGAATGGCCGACCTTTTGGGCATGGACGAAGCACAGCTGAACCGTATGACACCGCAGGAGCTGATCGATTATTTCAAAGCGCGCCTCAAGGACCAGGAGGGCCGCCACGACGGCGGCAGCCGGTGGATCGGTACCGGCGGCACTTCGCCCGTCGGACACTCCGGCTTTCACCCTGGGGGAATGCGGGTGGGAGGGGTGTCGCGCAGCAAATCCGCCGTCAAGGTCGCACTGGAAAGGCGTTACAAGGATTACTCCCTGGCAGGTCCGTTGACCCAGGCCATGGTGGGTGAAGCGCTCAAGCGGCTGCGCAACCTGGTGCCGGCCGGACCCAAAGACCAGGTGAATATCGACGAGAGCATCTACCGTACCATGAAAAACGCCGGGGAGATCGAGATCGCCTTCGACCGGCGCATGAAAGACCGCCTCAAGGTCATTCTGGCCATCGACAATGGCGGCTGGTCCATGGACCCCTACGTACCGGTGGTCCAAACCCTATTCGACTACGCCCGGGCCCAGTTCAAGGAGGTCAACACCTTTTTTTTCCACAACACCATTTACGACACCATCTGGCGGGATTCGGCCCGCTATCGCCAACCCATGCGCATAACCGACCTGGCTCGCCAGGACCCGGAAACCCGTCTGATCATAGTCGGGGACGCCAGCATGGCGCCCTATGAGCTGATGGCCCGGGACGGCTCCATCTACGTGCAGGACCGCAGCGGTCGCCCCAGCATCGAATGCCTGCGCATGCTGGTCAACTCATTTCGCCACAGCGTCTGGCTCAACCCCATATCCGCCTCCATGTGGGGCTACACCCGCACCATCACCATGATCCGGCAGATCTTCACCATGTTCGAGCTCTCCATTGACGGGCTGGAAAAAGCGGTGCAGCACCTCATGGCTGCCTGAGGCGTCCTGATTTCAGTCCGATCAGGCGTTGATGTGAAACAGGGCGCCCGTGTTGGTCCAGATCTGTTCCGCCAGGACCTGGGGCGACTCCATGCGCACCTTGGCCAGAGTTAACAGCACCTCACGGACAAATGCCGGTTCATTGCGTCGATACTGGTTGCGTTGGGGGGACGGCGTCAGATAAGGCGCGTCCGTTTCGATCAACAGCCGATCCGCCGGAATAAACCGAACCATCCGCCTTAGGGGTTCACCCCTTTTGGCAATCGTAACCACCCCCGTAATCCCAATGTAAAATCCCATGTCCAGATACTGGGCCAACTCGGTTTCGGTCCCGCTGAAACAGTGAATTACGGCGCTGCGCCGGTGGCCGGGCGTGCTTTTAAGAATGTCCAGCAGACGCCCCCGACTGTCCCGTTCGTGGAAAATCAACGGCAGGTCCAATGTGTCGGCAATCTCAAGCTGGCGGATGAACCAGCGTTCCTGATCCTTTTTGGGGGAGTACATGCGGTTGAAGTCGAGGCCGGTCTCCCCCCAGGCCACCACCTTCGGGTCGGAAGCCAGTCGCTCGAGATGCGCCAGGGTTTCTTCCGAGCAGGATTGGGCATCATGCGGGTGAACCCCCACGGAGGCGAAAATATCCGTGTGCTCCTTGGCAAGGGCCACCGCCCGCTCCGAGGTGTCACGGTCAATTCCGACAGCCAGCATCCCCAAGACCTGGGCCGCACGAGCACGTTGGATGACCGCCTGAAAATCGGGTTCAAAGGAACGGTCATCCAAATGGCAGTGACTGTCAAACAACTTCATGTTTGCACCAAAATCAATGCGAAACCATTGTCACAGCAACAACTCTGGTTTAAATCTGATCCAGCGGCGCCTTTTGGGGTGGACGCCCATGGGCCGATGGGTATATTAGCTGGATTCAGCCCATAAATAAAGGGCTGGTTATCCGGAGAGAGCGCCGCACACCAACCCATAACGGCGGAGGATGCGTATGTTTAGGATTGTAAAACGGGAGGAGATGGCCCAGGGAACGGTGATTTTGAATGAAATCGATGCTCCTTTGATTGCCAGGAAAGCCAAGCCCGGCCAATTTGTCATTTTAAAGGCCAATGAGGACGGCGAGCGCATTCCGCTGACCATGGCCGATACGAATGTCGACCAAGGCACCGTTACCGTCATCTATATGGTGGTGGGCAAATCAACGGCCTTGTTCAAAACCTTGAAGGTGGGAGAGGGGTTTCAGGACGTGATCGGACCGCTGGGCAAACCCACCCATCTTGAAAAGGTCGGCAAGGTGGTGTGCGTGGGGGGCGGAACCGGCGTGGCCGTGCTGCATCCCATCACCCGTGCCCTGAAGCAGATCGGGAACGATGTCACCTGCATTATCGGCGCCCGGTCCAAAGATCTGCTGATCCTCGAACCCCAGATGAAGGCGGCATCCGACGACCTGCGGGTTTGCACCGATGACGGATCCTATGGGCACCACGGCTTTGTCACCGATGTTCTCAAAACCGTGCTCGAAGCCGGAGCGGTCGAACTGGTGGTGGGGATCGGGCCGGTTCCCATGATGCGCGCGGTGTCCAATCTTACCCGACCTTACGGGGTCAAAACCCTGGTGAGCCTGAATCCCATTATGATCGACGGCACGGGCATGTGTGGGGGCTGCCGCGTAACCGTTGGCAATGAAACAAAATTTGCCTGTGTTGACGGCCCGGAATTTGATGGGCACCAGGTCAATTACGACGAGTTGATGCTGCGCCTTCAGGCTTATTGTGAGGAGGAGAAGGCCTGCTACGAGGATTTTTGTACCCTTGGTAAGGTTGCCGATTAGGGCCCTGACCACTGTCAATCGTCAGCCGACGACCGCCAGGCGGTCCTGCCTGACTGGGGAAAGTGCTGCGATGGGGGGATTGATATGACCGATAAAAGCACGAAGAAAGGCCTAGCACCGCGTGTGGCGATGCGTGAACAGGATCCAGAAGTCAGAAAACGCAATTTTGAGGAGGTGCCCACCGGCTACACGGTTGCCATGGCTCAGGAAGAGGCGGAACGATGCCTCCAGTGTAAAAAACCGGGGTGTGTGGACGGCTGCCCGGTCGGTGTGGATATTCCCGGATTTATCGACCTGATCAGTCAGGGCGATTTTACCGCTGCCATCCGCCGGGTCTGGACTCAAAACGCCCTGCCTGCGATCTGCGGCCGGGTCTGCCCCCAGGAGACCCAGTGTGAAGGTCGATGCATCGTGGGCAAACGGGGTGAACCCGTCGCCATCGGCAACCTGGAGCGTTTTGTGGCCGACTGGGAGCGGGAAAACGGTACCGGGGTTTTACCGCCCACGGCGCCGCCCAGCGGCCGGAAGGTGGCGGTGGTCGGATCCGGCCCCTCGGGCCTGACCGTAGCCGGGGACCTGATTCAAAAAGGCCACGCGGTAACGGTTCTGGAAGCCTTCCACAAACCTGGCGGCGTTCTGGTATATGGCATACCCGAATTTCGTCTTCCCAAAGCCATCGTGGCCCAAGAGATCAATTTTCTGGAGCGCCTGGGTGTCACAGTTGAAGTCAACGCCGTGGTCGGACGTTCCGTCAGCCTTGACGAGTTGTTCGCGGCGGGCTACGAGGCCATCTATCTGGGTGTGGGTGCCGGACTGCCTCGATTCATGAACCTGCCCGGTGAGAACCTCATCGGCATCCTCTCCGCCAATGAGTACCTGACCCGCGCCAATCTCATGAAAGCCTACCGCTATCCACGCGTGGATACACCCATTCCAAAGGGTCGCCACGTGGCGGTGCTGGGTGCCGGAAATGTGGCCATGGACTCGGCCCGAACCGCCATGCGCCTGGGAGCGGAGAGCGTCCGCATCGTCTACCGTCGCTCACGGGAAGAGATGCCCGCCAGAGCAGCGGAGATCCACCACGCCGAGGAAGAGGGCATTGAATTCTTTTTACTCACCAACCCCACTCGCTTCAAAGGTGATCACAAGGGGCGACTGACCGGCATGGAATGCCTGAAAATGGCGCTGGGCGAACCCGACGATTCCGGCCGGCGCCGACCGATCGCCATCAAAGGGTCGGAATTTCACCTGGACACCGACCTTGTCATCGTGGCAGTTGGCTCCGGTGCCAATCCCCTGCTGACCCAATCCACGACGGACCTTGCCTTGAATCAGTGGGGGTACATCAAGGCGGATCCGGAAACGGGAAAAACCACCAAAAAGGGTGTCTGGGCCGGCGGCGATATCGTTACCGGGGCAGCCACGGTGATTTTGGCCATGGGGGCCGGCAGAAAAGCAGCCGACTCCATTCACCAGTTCCTCACCTGGGGGTGGTAACCCGTCGCTAAATCGCCCAGATTTCAGATAAACAGATCAATCGCCTTCTGGACAGCATGCTTGGCGATAGCGCCGGGGGTCTGTCCCAGCTGGTTGGAGACCTGCTGGGCTAGCTGGAGGGCGGCCGCTTCAGACAGCAATCCTTTGTCTGCACCCAGGCCAACGGCTTCAGCGCCCCCGCGTGTGGCTGCCGGGTGGGCGGTGGAATCGATAGCGCCGCAACGGTCACCCGAGCCCGCCTCGTTTGGACCTGCCCCATCCTCGGGGGTTTTTTCCTCTTCCTGCTTGACGCCACCGGCCGCTGGCACCGCTGTCAGACCCTGGACACGCCGGGCAACCGAATGGGTTAAGTCGATTTCCATCATTTTTCCCTCTCTGGGCTGAGGTTCGATGCGCTCATGCGTACATGGGTCGGTTTTTTCTTTTTTGACCAGCCGCCCCTCGTCAAACCGCTCAATGGACAAATCTCCCCAAGTATATCGGCCGCAGGTTGGAAAGACCTTAGTCTTTTTTCAACCTTTGCCCCACTTAAACGGATCGAGGCTGGTTTTCCGTCGGGAGGGCGGGACCGGGGGCATTCAGTTGACAACCTTGTGCCAGACCTTAGATTACCCGGTGACGCCTGGATGCAGGCACCGTGATAATCACCGAATCAGGTCGTTCGGCACAACCAATGGAGGCCCGTGAATGACTTTTGAAACCAAGGCAGAGGTTTTTGAGAAAATTTTGGACATGGGAAAACCCGCCTGCCCGCACTGCAGCCAACCGATGAGTATCTGGGAGGTTCCGCCCATCAATGTCGGCGACGGTCTGGGCTGGGGAACGCCTTATATGTTCATGTGTTTCAATGACGAGTGCCCACTCTACACCCAGGGATGGGACAACATGATGGAAAACTATGCCCACCACGCATCCTACCGCTGTATCAACTTTCCCGGCACCGACCAGTACGAGCTGATTCCAGTATTCAGCCCGGTCGGGGGAAAGGGCCAGGTGATTGACGATCAGGTACTTGCCCAAGAGGAAGCCTTGAAGCAGAATACGAAAAAAGGATTTTCCATTCTTGCGGACTGCTACGTCAAGCGCGATGGCGTAACGATTTTGCGGCTGCTGATGGATTCAGCCGAGCCGGCGCGCGTCCGCCTGAAGGCAGCGGAAATGATTGGTGATATCGGTGAGTTGGAAGCTATTGAACCCATACGTAACCTTAAATTCGGCAACCCGCGCATGCAGGAGCAGGTCGATAAGGCCATCAAAAAAATACACGACCGGTTCTTCACCCGCGAATGTCCCTTTTGTGCCGAGATCATCAAAAAACGGGCCAAATTCTGCAAACATTGCAACCAGGCGGTGGCCGGCCTCTAAGCGGGCCTTGAGCGCTGTCTGATGCGCGTGCCAGGCCTACCGCTCCTTCCTTCGGCGCACGTTGACGTTCATGGAATCATAGGAGCGAAAGATCAGTTTTTCTTTGGCAATCCGGTCGTCCGCCAGGCGGGGCAGGGGTTGCGCCTGTTTGAGTTCAAGGGCCTTGGTCCTGTTGGGAATGGCGGCCAGCCCGTCGCCGACTTTCCGACCGGTTGCCACATCCAGAAGCGTGGCGTTGATGCCATCGGAAACCGCCGCCAAGGGCAGTGGAGACGGGCCGAAAAGCCGGGCGGCCGCGATGATTTCCCGCTCCCTCGACCCCAGTGAGCCGGCCGCGCATTTGATCGCCATCAGCGGCCTGCCGTCGATTTGGACAACCAAGTCGACCGTGGATCGGTAAACGCCGTCAGCGATCTCCACATCGATCGGAGCATCGATGCGCACATCGGCACGTCGGTAGCCCTTTTGCTCGACCAGGTATCGTTCGAGCCGCTGGCGATTCGCCTCCGCCCCCAAGTTGGGCACCGTTCGACCGGTAATGTAGTCGACAATGACATCCGAATCAGATGCTTCTTGCACGGGCGCCTCCAAATGGCATTACATCATTCAATGGCTCTTGAGTTTCACAATCCTTTGGCATTGTCAAATATCCGCCCGACGCACCATGGCCACCAAAGCGGTCATCAAGATTACGGCTCCCCCGGCCAGGGTGTGCGCCGACGGTGTTTCGTGCAGCAGAAAAAAGGCAAAGCCAATCCCATACACCGGTTCAAGACAGGCGATAACGGATGCCAGTTGGGCGCGCGCAAAGGTCAGGCCCCGAATAAACAGGGTGTGGGCTACGGCCGTGCAAAAAACACCCAAAACAGCCAGCAGACCCAATTGCGTGGAATCGATGCGACCCTCAGCCCCGATCACCATGGGCAGCAGAAATAGGGCCGCAGCGGTATTTTGGCAAAAGGCAATCACCACTGGTGGGTATTGCCGGGCCCATTTACGGTTCAGGAGGGAGAGGACCGCAAAAGTGAATCCGGAGAGCGTTCCCCAAAGCACACCTGAAAAAACCTGGCCACCGAAAGGTGACGGATAGACCATGATAGCGAGCCCCACCAAAACCAGCAAAGCCGTGCCCGCATCCACACTGCGCCGCTTTTCCCGGAACCACCAGGGCTCCATTACGGTGATAAACACGGGAAACGTGGAAAAGGCCAGGAGGCCGACCGCTACGCTGGAGATCTGGATGGCGTGGAAAAAGGTGATCCAGTGAACCGCCAGGACCATCCCCAAACAGGCGAACAGGCAGATGGTTTTCCCCTCTCGGGGCCACTGGTTGCGGGTACTGAAAAGGAGAACCATCCCTAAGGCGAGGCTGGCAAATCCGGTGCGGCCCAGAACAATACTCCACGCCGGCAATGCCAAAAATTTGCCGAAAAGCCCGGCGAGGCCGAAAAGAAGTACGGCTGCATGGATTTCAATCAGTCCCGACCTTTGGATGGCCATGATTGACATATTTTTGGGGGTCCGCTATTAATAGGTCTTTTGTGGCCTTTTTTAGAAAGGGCGCTGGAAGAAAAGAGCCGCCGTTCTTGTCGCCGCAGTGTACACCGAAAAAAAGGCGTTTGCCATAGCGATCGAAAGCGCGGCCGACCGATCCGTGATTGTTAAACCCGTGATCCCGAGCGAATCGCGAACCATCGAAGGAGACCCCGCATGACCAACAGATACCTCTTCACCTCCGAATCGGTGACCGAAGGCCACCCCGACAAAGTGGCGGATGCCATTTCCGACGCCATCCTCGACGCCATCATGGCCCAGGACAAGGGCTGCCGCGTGGCCTGTGAAACCCTGGTCACCACCGGTCTGGCCTTCATCGCCGGCGAAATCACCACCGACTGCTACGTGGACATGCCCCAGATCGTCCGGGACACCATCAAGGACATCGGCTACCACTCCTCTCAAATGGGCTTTGACTGGCGTACCTGCTCGGTTATCACCAGCATCGACCACCAGAGCCCGGATATTGCCCAGGGCGTCAACAGCGGTGAGGGCCTTTTCAAAGACCAGGGGGCCGGTGATCAAGGTATTATGTTTGGTTTTGCCACGGACGAAACCCCGGAACTGATGCCCATGCCGATCATGTTTGCCCACAAGCTGACCCGTCGCCTAACCCATGTGAGGAAAAATGGGGCCCTGGATTTTCTGCGGCCGGATGGCAAGTCCCAGGTTACCGTCGAGTATCGCGACGGCCAACCCAAACGGGTCGACACCATCGTGGTCTCCTGCCAGCACAAACCGGATGTCACCTATGAAGATCTGCAAGCGGCCGTCATCCACGAGGTGATCAAAAAGGTGATTCCGGAAAACATGATCGACGGGGAGACCCGTTATTTTATCAACCCCACCGGGCGGTTCGTCGTGGGTGGACCCATGGGGGACTGTGGGCTCACGGGCAGGAAGATCATTGTGGACACCTATGGCGGTCAGGGCAGCCATGGCGGGGGGTGCTTTTCCGGTAAAGACCCCTCCAAAGTGGATCGCAGCGCATCTTACATGGGGCGCCACGTGGCCAAGAACATCGTAGCCGCCGGCCTGGCCAAGAAGTGTGAAGTCCAGATCGCCTACGCCATCGGGGTGGCGGAACCGGTTTCGGTAATGATCGACCTGATGAATACGGGAACGGTTCCCAAGGGGCGGGTGGAGGAGATCGTCAAGGCGGTTTTCGATTTGCGACCTGCCGCCATCATCGAATACTTGGATCTGCTGCGTCCTATCTACCGCAAGACATCGGCCTATGGGCATTTCGGGAGAAACGAGCCTGAATTTTCCTGGGAGAAAACCAACCAGGCCGCCACACTGCGTGAAATGGCCGGCCTGTAGGCGCGCCGTGGCATATCCTAAACCATCTATCCGGGGCGCACCCCCCGTTTCACTAGGAGGATCCATCATGACAGTGGCTGAACACGTGGTGATAATCGACGACCCGCCCGCTTACGACCCGTCGCTGCCTTACAAGGTTGCCGACATTTCCCTGGCCGACTTTGGTGAAAAGGAGATGCAGCTGGCGGAAAACGAAATGCCCGGGCTCATGGCCGTTCGTCATAAGTACGGGCCGCAGCAGCCGCTGAAAGGGTTGAAAGTCACCGGCAGCCTGCACATGACCATCCAGACCGCCATGCTCATCGAAACACTGAAAGTACTTGGCGCCGACATTCGCTGGGCTTCGTGCAACATCTTCTCAACCCAGGATCATGCCGCAGCGGCCATCGCCCGCAGAGGATCCGCCGCCGTTTTTGCATGGAAAGGGGAAAACCTGACCGAGTACTGGTGGAGCACCGAGCAGGCCTTGGTGTGGCCGGACCGCAGCGGTCCGGATCTAATTGTTGACGACGGCGGCGACGCCACCTTGTTCATCCATCAGGGGGTCGCGGTGGAAAAAGACCCGTCCCTGCTGGAAAGGCCTTACGATTCCGCCGACATGCAGCTGCTGATGGCCCGGCTGAAAGCCGGTTATGAAGCCGATCCCCATTTCTGGACCCGGATCGCCGCTACCGTCAAAGGGGTTTCCGAAGAGA
>JAWOIA010000183.1:0-32353 GCA_046484885.1 Desulfosarcina sp.
TCTGGCGCTCCATTTGCGCCCAGTGGCCGTTCAGTGGCGGAGGCTTTGAAAAGCCGGGATTTCTGGTGCCTCTGGATCACCTGGGTGTTCGCCGGTGCTGCCGGGGCCAGTATGCTGGTGCTGGCCACCGGTTTCGGTTTGGCCCGCGGCTTGGGCCTGGCCCAGGCGGTCGTTCTGCTGACGGCCTTCAACCTGACCAACGGCGCCGGCAGGCTGATCAGCGGTTATTTTTCGGATCGGATGGGGCGAACGCAAATGATGGCGTTGAGTTTCGGCGCTGCCGGTGTTGCCTATCTGATCATGCCCCACCTGACGGGGTTGTGGCTGTGGGCCGTGTTGGCCGCAGTGATCGGCTTTGCTTTTGGAACCCTGTTTGCGGTCTCGGGTCCTTTGGCCGGTGACTGCTTCGGTATGGCGCACTTCGGCGCCATCTTCGGGTTGATTTTCACGGCCTACGGCTTTCTGTCCGGGCCGCTTGGCCCATGGCTGAGCGGCTATATCCTGGACCTCACCCGGGGGAACTATACCCTGGTCTTTTCATACTTGGGCCTGATGTATTTGGGCGCGGCCAGAATCATCCTGCTGGTTCGGCCCTGCCGCCAGGAGCGGGGACAACCTCAATAGCGGGAGCGGCATCAAGAAACGGGCGCTATCCGGGTGGCAGGGCTGATGGCCCGCTGTCGTCGTCTCAGGGCGTGAGTTCCTGTTTGAGCATGCAGCAGGCGATTTTTACCGGCTGGTTGCCGTCAGCGGCTGGCGTGCGGCCGCGGGGCTGGGTGATGCGGTTCATGACGCATCCTTCTGGAATGATTAGGGGAAACAGGTCCGCCTCGTTGACCGTGGCGGTCTGCATCAGCCGATCGTCACGGATTTCGAGGCTATGAAGGGGATAGTCCTCGCACAAGGGACACCGATAGACCCGGCCGTTGGGGAATATAAAATAATTATCCGCCACCAGTCCTGCGCACGCAAACGGCTCCTGCGGATCCAGAAATACCTTGGGGTAGGTGACTGTGATGCCCCGCCGGGCGGCCGCAGCGGCAACCTGCGGGATCACCGCCAGCCAGGTCTCCCGGTCCACCTGGGCTAGGTGATCTCGGCTCTGGGGGTCCGCTATCCACTGCCCGCGCAGGCCGATCACCTGGATGAAAAACCGGTTCACACCCAGCTGTTGCAGCAGCTGCGGCATGCGATGCAGATGGTCGATGTTGGCCCGGCTGACCGTGTAGATCAGGCTGACCGCAAAACCGCGCTGCCTGGCGGCGACGATGCCCTGCGTGCAAACCGCGAAGCTGCCCGAGCCGCGCAACGGATCGTTGACCGCCGCATCGGGGCCGTCCAGGCTGAAGCTGAAGTAATCCACCGCTTTCGGTGTCACCCGGTCCAGGATGTGGTGGAAGAGGTAGCCGTTGGTGTCGATGGTGACCGAGCCGTATCCTATCTGCTTGGCGCGCTGGACGACCGTGGGGAGATCCGGATGCAGGGTCGGTTCGCCGCCCAGTAAAACCAGGTTGGCCGAGGGGTGTCGACGGGCAAACAGGATCAGCCAGCGATCGATGGTCACTAAATCCAGCGTGTTGCGGCCATGCTGGTCAGGGTTGATGTAGCAGTGGCGGCACCGCAGGTTACAGCGGGTCAGAAGGTGGAAAAAAACATTGGCCGAATTGCGGGAGAAAGAGACCGTAGGCGGCATCACAACGATTTCATAAAGTCTTCCAGGTCAGCGCCCTCCTCGGTGTCCGGGTCCGGGCCGGCGGTGCCGCCCAGGCGGCGGACCTCCTTTTTGGCCCGAATCAGCTCCTCGTTGGTCAGGCGTAAGCGGTAGGTCATGTATTCGGCGAAAATCCGGTAAAGCAGGAGTAGGAAATCCAGGCGCTCGTCTTTCTGGTCGGATGTGGAGAGCCGGTTGCCCGCCGATGTGTCCACTGCCAGGCAGATCGTTTTGCCGACGGAAAGCACTGTGGCGCTGCGAATCTGGTCGTCGATGATGCGCATCTCGCCGAATATTTCGCCTTTTTTGCTGATGGAACTGATCTCCTCGCCCTCTTTGGTGATCCGTATCTTGCCGGACAACAGAAAGTACAACCACGGATCCAGATCACCTTCCTGGATGATGGTCTCCCCGTCTTCATATTGGCGGATCTTGCTTAGGCGCAGCAGCTTGCCCAGGTTGCGGGTTTCGAAGTGTTTCAGGGCGGAGATGGACATGAGCCGCTGGATGTTTTCGATGTTTTCCTTGAGGTATTTGGACTCGAACATGGGATCCCCCGCTGTGCGTGTTGGTCAAATGCCGCTCAGTGAATCATCTTGGTGTCTATCCTCGTTTCTGGATGGACACATCTTAGTGCGCCAATGAAAGAAAGGCAAGCATCAAGGCAGGTGTAAGCGGTTAAAAAGCCGGGCGCCAATGCCCCCGCAGCGGCCGAGACCGTTTTGCGGGGGTGCCATGCGTCATCGGGTTTCCATGCAGTTTCTGGATAGATCGTGGTCGAACTGAACCGGGTAGCAGCCATCGAAACAGGCTTTGCAGAAATTTTCAGCCGGATTCTCGATTCCGGTGGATGAGAGCAGCCCTTCCAGACTCAGGTAGCACAGAGAATCCAGCCCCAGATAGCGGGTAAGTTCGTCACGGTTCATTTTTGCGGCGATCAACTCCCCCTTGGTGGAAAAGTCGATGCCGTAGTGGCAAGGGAACCGATGGGCCGGCCCGCTTACCCGCAGATGAACCCGTTTGACCCCTAGCTCACGCAGCGCCTTGACGCGAGTTTGTGCCGTGGTGCCGCGGATGATGGAGTCTTCGATAATAACGATCTCCTTGCCCTTGAGCAGTTCCTTGATGGGGTTGAGCTTCACGCGCACACTGAAATCCCGCATGCTTTGGGTCGGCTGGATAAAGGTGCGGCCCACGTAGTGGTTGCGGATCATACCGGTTTCGAAGGGGATGCCCGAAGCTTCCGAATAGCCCAAGGCCGCATAGGTGCCCGAGTCGGGAAAGGGCATCACCAGGTCAGCGTTCACGGGGGATTCCGCGGCCAGTCGGCGTCCGTGGGCTTTGCGCGTCAAGTAGACATTGTGCCCGAAAAAGGTGCTGTCCGGGCGGGCGAAATAGATAAACTCGAAAATGCAAAAGGAGCGACGTTTGGGGGTTGGGGTGTGAATCGACTGGATGCCCGCTGTGCTGATGATGACGATCTCACCCGGGTCCAACTCACGGACAAATTCGGCCTGTACCAGATCCAGAGCGCAGGTTTCCGAGGCCAGGACCCATGCGTCATTGAGTTTGCCGAGGCAAAGGGGGCGGAAGCCGTGGGGATCCTTGATGCCGATCACTTCTCCGCGGCTGGTGAGCACCACCAAGGAAAATGCGCCTTTTAGCCGTGCCACCGAGGCTTTGAGGGCTTCTTCGAAGCCCAAATGAAGGTTGCGGACAAAAAGATGCAGAAATACTTCGCTGTCCATGGTGGACTGAAAGATCGACCCGGCCTCCTCCAGCTCGGCTTTGAGATGGTGGGCATTGACCAGGTTGCCGTTGTGCGCCACCGCGTACGCCTGGTTGCGGTGGCGCACCACGAATGGCTGGGCGTTGGCTACCACCGAACTTCCCGTGGTCGAATACCGCACATGCCCGATGGCGCTGGGTCCGCTAAGGCCCTCGAGGATCCCCATATCGAACACGTCCGGAACCAACCCCATGCCTTTGTACGCATCGATGAGGCCATTTTCGGCGACAGCGATCCCGGCACTCTCCTGCCCGCGGTGCTGGAGCGCGTAGAGTCCGAAATAGCACAGTTTGGTTGCATCGGGGTGGCCGAAGGTCCCAAAAAGGCCGCAGGCCTCGCGCGGCTTGTCGTCATCAAAGCGCCCCCGGCGGTTGGGTGGTAAACCGTTCATCGTCATTGGCCTCAGCGCATGGGCGGATCAGACGGCATCCACCCGTTGCCTTGTCTGTGGTAGTCTTGGATGGGTTTCACCCCGAGGGGTTTTTCTCTCAATGCGGCCACTGCCTGGCACACCGCCATGGCTCCGGCGGCGGTTGTGGCGTAAGGCACCCGGAATTTCAGGGCGGCCCGCCGGATGGTATAGCCGTCGCGGCGGGGTTCATCCCCGGTACCGGTGTTAATAACCAACTGGATGCGCCCATTTTTGATGGCATCGGCGGCATGGGGCTGGCCCTGGGATACTTTGTTGATCCGCTCTGCCGGTATACCGTTGGCAGTGAGGTGGGACCAGGTCCCATCGGTGGAGAGGATATCAAATCCCATCAGCGCGAATTGTTGGGCCACGGGCAGCATGGCTGCCTTGTCCGCATCGCCCACGCTGAAGAAGACGGCTCCGGAAAGGGGCAGGTGCTGACCGGCCCCCAGCTGCGCCTTGGCGTAGGCCAGGCCGAAATCGTTCCCGATGCCCATCACTTCCCCGGTGGATTTCATCTCCGGGCCTAGCAGCGTATCCACATCCGGAAAGCGGTCGAATGGCAGCACGGCCTCTTTCACCGAGAGGTAGCTGGGGACCACTTCGCGGGTGAACCCCAGTTCCGCAAGGCTTTTTCCCAGCATGACCCAAGTGGCCAACTTGGCCAAAGGCACACCGGTGGCTTTGCTGACGAAAGGAATCGTCCGCGATGCCCGGGGGTTGACCTCGATCACATAGAGGCGGTCATCCTTGATGGCGAACTGGACGTTCATCAGTCCCACGACCTTCAATTCGGCGGCCATGGCTCTGGTGGCAAGGGCGATCTGATCCACCATTTTCGCGCTGATGCTGATGGGCGGCAGGACGCAAGCCGAGTCGCCACTGTGGACACCGGCCGCCTCAATATGCTCCATGATGCCGCCGATGACGGTGGTGCTGCCGTCGCAAATTGCATCCACATCCACCTCTACGGCTGCTTCCAGGAATTTGTCGATGAGTACCGGATGCCCCGGCGAAGCCAGGAGCGCCAAGCGGGTGAATGTCTCCATCTCCTTGGGATGGTAAACAATTTTCATGGCCCGCCCGCCAAGGACGAAGGAGGGCCGCACGATGACCGGATAGCCGATGGCGTCGGCGATGACCAGGGCTTGGGCTATGGAAACAGCTGTTCCGTTGGGCGGCTGCATCAGGTTCAGGTTGTTCAGCATGGCCTGGAACAGCTTCCGGTCTTCGGCCCGGTCGATGCTCTGTGGCTGCGTTCCCAGGATGGGGACCCCCTCCAGGTGCAGCGGCGTGGAAAGGTTCAGCGGGGTTTGACCGCCGAACTGAACGATGACGCCGTCGGGCTTTTCCTTCTCCACGATGTGGAGCACATCCTCGCGGGTGAGGGGTTCAAAGTAGAGCTTGTCTGCGGTGTCGTAGTCGGTGCTCACCGTTTCGGGGTTGCTGTTTACCATGATGCTCTCCACGCCCGCTTCGCGCAGAGCAAAGGAGGCGTGGACACAACAGTAGTCGAACTCGATGCCCTGGCCGATGCGATTGGGCCCTCCGCCCAGTATGATCACCTTTTTACGCTTGGATACCCGGGCTTCGCATTCCGTCTCGTAGGTGGAATAGTAGTAGGGGGTGGCGGCCCGAAACTCGGCCGCGCACGTGTCGACCAGTTTATATACCGGTCGAAGACCCAGCTCTTTGCGCCTTTGCTCGAGAGCTTTTTCGGTGGTTCCCACCAGGTGGGCGATCTGGACGTCGGAAAACCCATAGGCCTTGGCGTCTGCCAGCAGATCGTCGCTCAGGGCGCTGAAACCATGACCGCTGGACGGCGCGCAGCGATCCGCCGTTTTGCCTGCCTGAATCAGTCGCAGTTCCATATGGAAAATCTGCTCCAGTTGACAAAGGAACCAAGGGTCGATGGCGGTGGCCTGATGGATCGCCGCCACCGTCAGGCCCGCTTCAAAAGCGTGGCGCAGATAGAAGATCCGTTGGGAATTGGGAACGACCAGCCGCTTTTCGATCTCCTCCAAAGTCGGGGGCAGACCATCCAGCTCAAGATGGTCCCGACCGTCGGCGCCGAAGCCGAAACGGCCGATCTCCAGAGACCGCAGGCCCTTTTGCAGCGCCTCTTTGAAGGTCCGGCCGATGGCCATGGTCTCGCCCACCGATTTCATGGAGGTGGTGAGCAGGTCTTGGGTTTCGGGGAACTTTTCAAAGGCCCACCTGGGGATTTTAACCACGCAGTAGTCCAGGGTGGGCTCAAAGGAGGCCAGCGTCCGGCCGGTGATGTCATTGGGGATTTCGTCCAGGGTGTAGCCCACGGCCAGCTTGGCGGCAATCTTGGCGATGGGAAAACCCGTGGCCTTTGATGCCAGGGCGCTGCTTCGCGATACCCGAGGGTTCATCTCCACGACGATCATGTCACCGTTTTGCGGGTTGACAGCGAACTGGACATTGGAGCCGCCGGTATCCACACCGATCTCGCGCATGATGGCCAGGGAGGCATCCCGCATGCGCTGATACTCTTTGTCCGTCAGCGTCTGGGCCGGGGCGACGGTGATCGAATCGCCGGTGTGAATGCCCATGGGGTCCAGGTTTTCGATGGAGCAGATGATCACCACGTTGTCCGCGTGGTCCCGCATCACCTCCAGCTCATATTCCTTCCACCCCAGGACCGATTCCTCAATCATCACCTGATGGGTGAGACTGGCATCCAAGCCTGATTGAGCAATGTTCTCAAGATCTTCTGGGTTGTAGACCACGCCGCCGCCGGTGCCGCCCAAGGTATAGCTGGGCCGGATGATCAACGGGTAGCCGATCGTCTCGGCAACCGATCGGGCCGCTTGCATGGTATTGGCGATCCCGCTGCGGGCGATGCGCAAGCCGATGCGCCGCATAGCCTTGCAGAAGAGGTCCCGGGATTCGGCTTTTTCAATCGCATCCAAAGATGCGCCAATGAGTTCCACGCCGAATTTCTTCAAAACCCCCTGCCGAGCCACTTCAACGGCGGTGTTGAGTCCCGTCTGACCGCCCAGGGTCGGGAGCAGCGCGTCGGGCCGCTCCTGCTCGATGATCTTGGCCACCACCTCGGGGGTGACCGGTTCGATGTAGGTGCGGTCCGCCGTTTCGGGATCGGTCATGATCGTGGCGGGGTTAGAATTGACCAGCACCACCTCATAGCCCTCTTCTTTGAGCGCCTTGCAGGCCTGGGTGCCGGAGTAGTCGAATTCGCAGGCCTGGCCGATGATGATGGGGCCGGCGCCGATAATCAGGATCTTGTGGATGTCCGTGCGTTTGGGCATTTGAGCAATCAGGCACTGCGGTTGATGGGTGATTGCGTGTCAGGTCTTTTTCATCATGGACCTGAATTGATCGAACAAGTAGGCCGCATCGTGCGGTCCGGGAGACGCCTCCGGGTGGTATTGGACCGAAAAGGCCGGCATCCGACGGTGCCGAAGCCCCTCGACGGTGTTGTCGTTCAGGTTGAGGTGGGTCACTTCGACCGTATGGGGGTCCAGGCTATCCCTGTCTACGGCGAACCCATGATTCTGGGAGGTGATCTCGACCTTACCGGTTGTCAGGTTCTTGACCGGCTGGTTGGTACCGCGGTGACCGAATTTGAGCTTATAGGTAGATCCTCCCAGAGCCAGGGCCAAAATCTGATTGCCCAAACAGATGCCGAAGATGGGCAGTCGACCCAGCAGCGCGCGAACGGTCCGGACGCCGTAAATGACGGGCTGCGGATCGCCGGGCCCATTGGACAAAAAAAGGCCGTCCGGCGCCATGGCTGTGATCGCCGATGCATCGGTGGTGGCCGGTACAACCACGACCTCGAAACCGACTCGCTCCAGACATCGGATAATATTGAATTTGAGACCGAAATCCAGGGCCACCACCGCCGGCCGATTCCCGCGCTGCCGCCATATGCCGGCATCCAACGGATCTACAGTTCCCAGGGGATCGGGTGCGTTGCCCTTCCAACGGTAGGGTGTCGCGGTGGTTACCTCCCGGGCCAGATCCATCCCCGCCATGCTGGGCAGGGCCTGGGCACGCCGGGTCAGGGATGCTGGATCCAGGTCGGTGGTGGAGACGATGGCCCGCATGGCGCCGCCGTTGCGGATGTGGCGGGTCAGGGCCCGGGTGTCCAGGCCATCTACGCCCAAAACACCCTGACTGCGAAGGTAGTCGGCCAGGGGTTGGGTGGATCTGAAGTTGCTGGGGAAAGCCTGGTACTCCCTTACCAGAAAAGCAGCCACCTGGATCCGCGCCGACTCGATATCTTCGAGGTTCACGCCGGTGTTGCCCACCAGCGGATAGGTCATGGCGACCATTTGACCGCTGTAGGACGGGTCGGTGAGCACCTCCTGGTAACCGGTCATGCTGGTGTTGAACACCACTTCGCCGCCGGCCTCTCCCGGGCCGGTAAAAGATCGGCAGGCAAAGGTTCGACCGTCCTCGAGGGTTAATCGTGCTTGCATGCAAAACCATTTGGTTGAGGGTTTCTGATCAGCTGTCCTCCTCGAAAAGTCCTGTGGTCAATTACCACATTTGTACTCCAAATCAACCCTCTTTCGCACAAAAGAAGCTGGGCGTCTTCGGTGGATGGCTGTTGGCATCCGTCTTGCGCAATCCAAGTGCGATGTGGCCAGTCGCATCAATCCAAGGGGGTGTTTTCCACCAGATCCCAAATGCCGCAGGGGCATGCCCCGGCACAAAAACCGCAGGCGATGCAGCGGTCCGGATTGACCACATATTCAAAGGCGACGCCTTCAAGGGCCCTTCGGCTGATGGCCGCCTCAGGGCACAGGGCGACACAGATGCCGCAATCCCGGCAGGTTCCGCAGGAGGAGCATTGGGAACTGCACTGACCCATATCCTCATACTGAATGATCCGCGGGTCCAGGTATTCCAGGGAGATGCGTTTGGTATCGATTGCCGTTTTGTGTTCAAGCCCGGCCCCTTTTCCGTCAAGGATGGCGGCGATGGTCTCGGCTGCCCGCCGGCCGGCTCCGATGGCGTCGGTGAGCAGGCCCGGTCGCACCGCGTCGCCGATTGCAAACACCGTGGCGTGGGAGGTCTGATAGTCGGCGTTGACCGCGACCCAGCCGTGCTGGGTGGCCACCTCAGGGGGCAGGAAGTCCAGGTCCGGCGCGTCGCCGATGGCAACCACCACCGTATCGGCGGGAATCAGCTCCCCGGTTTCCAGCTCCACCCCCAGCTCCGTGAGCCGACGGGCAAAGACCGGCCAACGGAACACGGCACCCGCCGCTTCGGCGTCCTGACGCTCCTTTCCAAAACTGGCCGGCTTCTGGACATCCAGCAGGGTGACTGTGTCCGCACCCAGACGGGCCGCCTCGGTGGCAACGTCACAACCCACATTGCCCGCGCCGATGATAACCATGCGGCTGCCCGGTCTGGCGCGGCCCTGCTTGGCGCGGCGCAGAAAATCGGTGGCTGTGATCAGTCGTTCGCGGCCTTGAATGGGGGGGATTTTTGGCTTCTGGGATCCGGCGGCGATGATCACAAAATCGTAGTCGGCGATCAGCCGTGCGGTGTCCGACCGGCTCAATCGCTGCTGGAGATGGACGTGGGGGATCACCTGGGCGGCCCGGTTCAGTTCCTTCTGGATCACCGCCGCCGGAATGCGACTGGTGGGTATCATCGAGGTGATTTTTCCGCCGAGGGTAGCGGCGTTGTCGAAAATGACCGCTTCATGACCCTGGCGTCGCAGCTGCCAAGCAGTGGAGATACCGGCGGGTCCCCCGCCGATCACAGCGATGCGCTTGCCGGAAAGTGGCGGCAACTCGGGGACGCCGGCGTCAAGGCTGGCTCGGCCCAGTTGGGAAACATCCACCGGCGTCATGAGTGCCGACCCTTTGGTGCAGGCGGTCATACAGGGGTGGGGGCAGAGGTAGCCGCACACGGACGCCGGAAACGGGGTAAACGCCAGGGCCAGGTTGACCGCCTCATCCACGCGCCCCTCACGTACCAGCCGCCAGCGTTCCTGAACCGGGATCCCCGACGGGCAGGTGGCCTCACAGGGGGCTTTGAAACGGCGATTTTCCCAAACCGGTACAAAACGCCGCAGGTCCCCCCGGGTGATCAGTGGAATGGGGCTACGGTCGATATCGGTTAGGTCGCCGACCATACCGCCGTGGCCCAGACTTTTTTCCCAGATAAATTTTCTAAAGTCGGCCATGGAGCGCCGTTCGGGCCCCTTTTTTTCCTGGGGCGACCGGGCCCTGATCAGCTGCCACTCTTCACGCACCGTCAAGGTATCAAACAGCTCCGGGCGATCAATGTGTGCCAGAAAGGCGGAAAGACCATGGGTGAGCCATTCCCAGGTGCTGTCATCCACAGGAACCGGCTTGGCATCGGGCTGGCTGAAGCCCTGGTGGGGGCCGCGGAACAGAACGCGACCCCCCACCATCCCGACCATGGGGCGATGGCCCAGGACATTCATGGGATTTTGGGGCGTATAGCCGCAGATCACGGCGTCGCCGCCGGCCATGAATTCGGCGAAATAATCCCCGGTTGAGCCCAAAACCCATAACTGGGGAGGGGCCAAGCGGGGGTTGTGCTTGGTCATGGTCATGCCCCGGGCGCCGATGCTGCCGGCAATGTAGACCGCGCCTTGGGCCATGCCGTTGGCCACACCATTGGAGGCGTGTCCGTGCACCGTGATGACCGCTCCGGCATTGAGCCAGCCGACGTCATCCGACGCCGGCCCCAAGAGGTCGATGGTGGTTCCCGGGTATCCCATTGCACCCAAGCGCTGTCCGGCGTGCCCGTCCACCCGTATGGCGACCGGCTCGCCGTCGGCATCCCAAAGGCGTCCGCCGATTCCGTGCTGACCGAAGGCATGGATGGTCAGCCGTCGATGGCCGGCCTTAACGGCCTGCTGGACCTGCGCTTCGAGCTCCCGTGAGGTCAGACGCTTCCCGTTGCACATTCCCGCTATATGGACAGACTGTTTGTTTTGCGTCATCCTGCCGTCTCCGATTAAACCACATACTGGATGCCCAACCGCTGAGCGGCATGGTAATCACTGATACCCAGGGCGTCGGACATGCCGATGGGCAAGGCAGTGGAACGGCCCAAGGGGGCCAAGATTTTTTTCAGTTCCGTGTCAAAAGCCAGGAACAGATCGACCACCCGTTCGGCCACCTTTTCCACATCCAGGCGTCGATAGAGGCGCGGGTCCTGGGAGGTGATGCCCCGTGGGCAGCGGCCGATGTTACATATATTGCAGCGGTCCTTCTCCGAACCCAGGCAGCCGGCGGCAGACTGCATGATATATTTGCCGACCTGGACCCCGCTGGCCCCCAGCATGATCAACGCAGCGGCGTTGGCGGCCAGGTTGCCGTTTTTCCCCACGCCTCCACCGGCAAACAGGGGGATTTCGTTCTGCATGCCCGCCTTCACCAGGGTCAGGTAGCTGTCCCGGGTGTTGGTGGCCACGGGATGGCCCATGTGGTCCATCGAGACGTTGTAGGCCGCACCGGTGCCCCCGTCCTCGCCATCAATGGCCAAGCCTGCTGCGTAAGGATTGCGGGTCAGGTTGTTGAGCACGGCCAGGGCGGTCGAGGTAGCCGAAATCTTCGGATATACAGGGACCCTGAATCCCCAGGCCATGCACATGGATTGGATCATCTTGGCCACCGACTCCTCGATGGAATACTGGGTCTGGTGGGTGGGGGGACTGGGCAGGTTGACACCCGTCGGTACGCCACGGATGGCGGCAATGAGCCGGTTGACCTTGTGCCACATGAGCAGACCGCCGTCGCCGGGTTTGGCCCCTTGGCCGTATTTGATTTCGATGGCGCACGGGTCCGTCACCATTTCGGGAATGGCGTGAATGATTTCGTCCCATCCAAAATAGCCGCTGGCAATCTGCAGGATGACGTATTTGAGAAAGGTGCTTCGCAGAAGACGCGGCGGACAGCCGCCCTCGCCGGTACACATGCGCACCGGCATCCCCAACTCCTCGTTGAGGTAGGCCACGCCCATCTGCAGTCCCTCCCACATGGTGGGGGACAGGGCCCCAAAGCTCATGCCACCAATAATCAGGGGGTAGATTTCACGTACCGGTGGTATCCACCCGTTTTCATTTAATAATTTAAGGTTGAGCGATGGCGGGAGGACCCGGCCCAACAGGGTTTTGAGTTCAAACTCGTGGCGGCCGGCATCCAGAGCCGGATCTGTGAGCATGGAGATGCGAATGAACTTGATCTGATCCAGGATGCCGCCGGCAACGTTTCGTCGGCCGCCGCGGCTGCGGGGCTGACCGCCGCGGTTGATGTGAAACCGCAGCTTGTCGGCTTCGTCGGCGCGCATCGGAAAGATGGCGTCGTTGGGGCAAACCAGGCTGCAGGTGGCGCAACCCACGCAGGCGTAAGCCGGATCGGTTTTCTGGCGGATGCCATGATAGACATCGAAACCACTGCTCTGATCAGCGGGATTTTGCAAATCAACCCTGATGCGCCGTTTTCGGAATACCCCCAGCTCGATGGCGTTCACCGGGCACACAGCCGTACAGCGTCCGCAGAGGCTGCACTTGTCCTTGTGCCAGAGGATCTGCCAAGGCAGATCCTTGACACTCAGTGTAGAAGGGGTAATGGCTGCGTTTGGCTGCATGTGAAAACCTCCTGGCGATCCGGCCCGACAATGACCGTGTCCAGATGCATGGGTTGAAAATCTTTGCTCTTGTCTCGATCGGGGATGGCAAAGTCCAAGCCGCAGATTTCGGAAGAGAAGCCGTAGCGGCCGGGACGTCCGCCGACCACACCCGGGCGCAGCTTTTTGCGATCCTGGACCATGAAGAGACTGTGGTCTGGCAGACACCCGATGACACAGTTGGGCCCGTCGATGATGAGACGGCGGCAGGAATGCTTGAGCTGTTTCAACAGCTCGGCGCTGGGGTGAGCTGCGATGTCGGCATCCTGCAGGGGGGTAATAATGTGTTTGTAGGCTGAAATGTTCAAGCCCAGCCGGGTTTGGGTGTAATGCAGAATATGGGTGAAAACCTCGGAGTCGCTCTGGTAGCCCGAATAACCGGGAAATCGGCGCGACAGCAGGAATTCTCGGATGGGCGTGAACGCGGTGCATTCCCCATTGGTCATGGAGGCGTAGCCCTGGATGAAAAACGGGTGGCAGGCGTAAAGGTTGATGGCATAATTGGTGTTCTGGCGGCCCTGGGCCATGATCACCCGGGCATGCAGCTCTTTGCGGTCCAGATTCAGGTAATGGGCCACCTGCAGGGGGTCGCCGATCTCTTTGATCATAATCACATCGGGCCAGAAGGAGAAAACGATGATGTCGTGCTGCTCCTCGCCCATGGCGCGCAGCCGGAGGCGGATTTCCAGCAGCTTGTCGTACAAGGCAGCTTGGGGGTAGTCATCCCACTCCTCGGGATATTCGTAGGCGCGGATCAGGTAGATGTCCCGTTTGGGAACCCCGGGGGGAGGGGTTTTGGGTACCTTGATGGTAATCTTGTACTTGGTCATAAATCCAATATCCATCATGAAGGCATCCAGGCGTCGAAGCCCCGCTTCACTGAAGATACCAGAGAGAATGGGGGCATCTTTGATATCTTCGAACGGTCCCCCCAAATCACGAAGAAACAGACCGACACCGGATCCGTCGTGGCCTTCGCGCATGACATCCATGGCTTCCAGGGCAATCATGGGCGATTCCGGGGTTTCACTGGTCATGGCAAACAGGCGGCACATGGTCGACTCACTCCTTTTTTGCCCAGGTTAAAAACTCCGGCGCCATCGACTCGATGCCGGACGTGCACAAACAACCGGATAATCCTAAGGCAAGTTGCATACCAGCGGAAAAAACAGCTGATAATTCAGTTGATTTGACTGCCAGGCCGGTCAGCCGCCGGCTTTTTTGGCATTTAAATAACATAATTGCAATTAATTGCGCCTTTAAATTTCATAATTGTAAAATAGAGCGGCAAGCAGGGGCTTTGGCCCTAATTAACCGAAAAAAAAACGTTTTATTGGCAACGTTCAGGTAATTTGATAGCGTGGGGACCACCTCCAGGACAGCGCGTCCGCCAGGTTCGTTTGCATACCCGGTGGCTGGTGCAACCGTTCTAAGTTGAGCGATTGTCGAGCTTGGCGCAGATACAAGGAAGATGACGGTTCGCTAAAGTCGAGCTATGAAGGATTGTGAATCTATGACCCACACCCAATCCCTGGTCCAACGCCTGAAACAGCGCCAAGCCGAGCGATGGGACACTTTCTGCCGTGAAACCCAGGCCGCTGGTGGATGCGTTGTCTCTGGGTCGGTAGCGGCCACGGCGTTGGCCACGGCCTTTGGCTACAGTGAATTCGTTGCCGCCAGCTGCATCCGCGACCCGCACATGGCCCTGGCCTTGGTCAACAGCGACGATCTTCTCAAGACGTACGCCGCGGGGGCAATGGACCAGCGCCTGGCTCCGTTTTTCCAGTCGTTCGCGCAGGCCGTATCCGACCCTCGTCCGGATAGCTTCCTGCCGCCGCTGAAAGCGGCTTTGCGCCAGTTCCGCCGGCGGGAGATGGTGCGCATCGCCGTAAGGGATCTGAACGGCTTGGCTCCGCTTGAAGAGACCATGGCGGATCTCTCTGCCTTGGCCGAATACGCCATCGATGGTGCCGTGCAGCTGCTCTACGACTGGATGTGCGGGACCGATGGCATTCCCGAGGATGCCGCCGGCAACCGCCAGCATCTGGTGGTGATCGGCATGGGCAAGTTGGGTGCCGGGGAGCTGAATTTCTCTTCGGACGTGGACCTGATCTTCACCTTCCCATCCGGTGGTGAAACCCGGG
Organism: Desulfosarcina sp.; assembly: GCA_046484885.1. Classification (GTDB taxonomy): domain Bacteria; phylum Desulfobacterota; class Desulfobacteria; order Desulfobacterales; family Desulfosarcinaceae; genus Desulfosarcina. Next base: position 14,727 of record JAWOIA010000183.1, read on the forward strand.
GTGGAAAAACACCGCTGTCCAACGACGCTTTTTTTACCCGGCTGTGCAGGCACGTGATCCAGGTCATCGGTGAAAACACCGCCGATGGCTTCGTATTTCGAGTGGACACACGGCTTCGGCCTTACGGCGACAGTGGCCCGCTGGTCATGAATTTTGATCGAATGGAAGACTATTACCAGTTCCAAGGCCGTGAATGGGAGCGGTATGCCCTGATCAAAGCCGATGTGGTGGCCGGCGATCGCAATGCCGGGCAGGAGCTGCTTCAACGGCTGCGGCCCTTTGTTTTTCGACGTTACCTGGATTTCGGGGTCTTTGAGTCGCTGCGGGAAATGAAGCACAAGATCACCGCCGAGGTCCGTCGCAAAAAACTCCATGACAACATTAAGCTGGGTAGTGGCGGCATCCGTGAAATTGAATTTTTTGGCCAGATGTTCCAACTCATCCGGGGCGGCGTCCTGCCGGCGCTGCAGCGACCCGCCATTCAAGACGTGCTGGCGATGCTGGGTCAAGAGGGATTTGTACCGGCGGCGGTGTGCAGGGAGCTTCAATCGGCCTATCGTTTTTTGCGGCAGACGGAACACCGACTGCAGCAGATGGACGACCAACAGACCCACTGCCTGCCGGTTGATCCCCTGGCCCGCCTGCAGTTGGCCCGCTCCATGGGATTTGATACCTGGGAAGCCTACCGTCAGATTCTCGATGCCCATCGTCAGCGGGTCAGGTGCTATTTCGAAGGTCTGCTGGAAACCGAAGCCGAAGGCCATACCAAGCGGGATGAACCTGGTGGGGCGATGGAAATGGCCGCCCTGTGGTCCGCCTCCATGGCGACGGATGAGCGCCGTCGGGTTCTCGAAAAAGCGGGGTTTCAGGACGGCTCCGCGGCTGTGGCGCTGCTGGAAAACTTTAAATCCGAGCCCACTACCCGATCGCTGAGCAGCGCCGGCAAACGGCGCTTGGAGCAGCTGATTCCACGCATCCTGGATGCGGTCCGTCAATGCGACGATCCGGGTGCTGTCTTGGGTCGGGTTCTGCAGCTGCTTAGAAGCATTCAGCAGCGAATCAGCTATCTCTCCCTGCTTTTGGAACACCCCATCGCGCTGACTCACTTGATCCGTTTGGTCAATGCCAGTCCCTGGATCGCCACCTTTCTGAGCCGGCACCCGGTTGTTTTGGACGAGTTGTTGGACCCGCGCACGTTGTATGCGCCCCCCGGCCCGGATGCACTGCGTGACGGGCTTGTGCGTCAGCTTGCCAGCGTTCCCGATGACGATCCGGAATACCAGATCGAGGCTTTGTGCATTTTCCGTCAGATCAACACCCTGCGGGTCGCCGCCTCGGACATCACCAACGTGTTGCCCCTGATGAAAGTCAGCGACCATCTCACCTGGATTGCCGAAGCGATTCTGCAGCAGGTGGTGGAGATCTCCTGGAACCATCTGGTGGCCCATCACGGCCGCCCCGCATGTACCCTCAACGGTCACACCTGTCAACGGGGCTTTGCCGTCATCGCCTACGGGAAATTGGGAGGAATCGAACTGGGATACGGTTCGGACCTCGATCTTGTCTTTCTGCACGCGGCCGACCCCGGTGAAACCGTCGGCGGTAAACGGCCCATCGACAACAGCTACTTTTTTGCCCGGCTGGGGCAACGGGTGGTGCACATGCTGTCATCGCACACCGCCGCTGGCATCCTCTACGAAGCCGACATGCGGCTGCGGCCAAACGGCCCCTCGGGGCTCCTGGTCAGCCATGTGAACGGGTTCCGGTCCTATCAGATGGATGACGCCTGGACCTGGGAGCACCAGGCTCTGATCCGGGCCCGGCCCATCACCGGAGATGCGGTGCTGCGGGATGCGTTCGCCATGATTCGGCGTCAGGTCCTCTGCCTCCCCCGCGAACCGGAGGCGCTCAAGGCTTCGGTTCGGGCAATGCGCGAGCGCATCCGCCGGGCTCGGCAGCCGGCCCCCCCGGGCCAGTTCGACATCAAAGAGGATCCCGGTGCCATGGTGGATATCGAGTTCCTGGTTCAGTATCTGGTTTTGCAGCATGCGGCCGACCATCCGGAGATCGTCCGCTGGACCGACAACGTGCGGCTGCTGCAGGCGTTGGCCGAAAGCGGCATTATCGACGGAGCGAACGCCTACCGGCTACGGCAGGCCTATCTGATTTTTCGGGCCGTGGTTCACCGGCTCGACCTGCAGCAACGGCCCACCACCCTGGTGGACGGCCACCGGTTTAAACACCTCAGGGATCTCGTAGGGCGGTTATGGCGGAAAACCCTGGAATGATAAGACACCGTCAGGCGGTTTTGGCCCCGGCATACCCGATGGCTTCGAGCGCCTCCTTCATTTCACCCAGAATGGTCGGGTCGTCGATGGTGGCCGGCACCTTGAAATCTTTGTTGTCGGCAATTTTCTGGATTGTGCCCCGCAGAATCTTGCCGGAGCGCGTCTTGGGCAAGCGTTTCACCACCGTGGCTTTCTTGAATGCCGCCACCGGGCCGATGCGGTCGCGCACCATCTGGACCACCTCGCGAATGATTTCCTGGTGCGGTTTTACCACCCCGGCTTTGAGTACAACAAAACCCACCGGAACCTGACCTTTGAGGTCATCATCCACCCCCAGCACCGCACATTCGGCCACATCGGGATGGTCTGAAAGCACCTCCTCCATCGCTCCCGTGGAGAGCCGGTGGCCGGCCACGTTGATGATGTCGTCGGTACGGCTCATCACATAGGCGTACCCATCTGCATCAATGTAACCCGCATCGGCTGTTTTGTAGTACCCGGGGAACTCCTCGAGGTAGGATTCCACATAGCGGGCATCCCTCTGCCACAATGTCGGCAGTGAGCCCGGAGGCAGGGGTAGTTTCACCACCAGGGCCCCGATCGTACCGGGTGGAACCGGGGTGTTGTTGTCATCTACCACGTGCAGGTCCCACCCCGGCACCGGTTTGGTGGGCGATCCCTCCTTGATCGGGAACTGGTGCAGGCCCAGGCAGTTGGCACAGATGGCCCAACCCGTCTCTGTTTGCCACCAGTGATCCACCACCGGTATCTTCAGGGCTGCTTCAGCCCAGTGCAGGGTGTTCGGGTCTGTGCGTTCACCGGCCAGAAACAGCGCTTTGAAGTTGGAGAGGTCGTATTGCTTCATCAGTTCGGCGTTGGGGTCCTCACGTTTGATGGCGCGGAATGCCGTGGGTGCGGTGAACATGGCCTTGACCTTATGGTCGGCGATCACCCGCCAGAATACCCCTGCGTCCGGCGTTCCCACCGGTTTGCCCTCGAAAAGGATGGTGGTGCATCCTTTGAACAGGGGGGCATAAACAATGTAGCTGTGTCCCACCACCCAACCCACATCAGAAGCGGCCCAGTAGACGTCCCCGGCATCGACGTTGTAGATATTCTTCATAGTCCATTTCAGGGCCACCACATGGCCGCCATTGTCGCGAACCACCCCTTTGGGTTCTCCGGTGGTGCCTGACGTGTAGAGAATGTAGAGCGGATCGGTGGCCTCGACCGGCTCGCACTCTGCCGGAGACGCCGCGTCCATCGCCGTCATCCAGTCTATATCCCGACCGGCAATCAAGGGCGCCGGCTCCATGGGCCGCTGAAAAATGATGCACCGGTCCGGCTTGGCCGTGCTGATGTTGATGGCCGCATCCAGCAGCGGCTTGTAGGCGATCACCCGCTTCACCTCGATTCCGCACGAGGCTGACACCATTACCTTGGGTTTGGCATCGTTGATGCGCGTGGCCAGCTCTGCGGCGGCAAAACCGCCGAAGACCACCGAATGAACCGCACCGATGCGGGCACAGGCCAACATGGCCACGGCCGCTTCAGGGATCATCGGCATGTAGATCAGCACCCGGTCCCCTTTTTCCACCCCTTGGCCCTTGAGTACACCGGCAAAGCGGGCCACCTCATCGCGCAAAGCGGTGTAGGTGTATTTTTTAATGGTATCGGTTACCGGGCTGTCGTAAATCAGAGCCAACTGATCCCCCCTTCCCTGGTCGATATGAAGGTCCAGAGCGTTGTAACAGGTATTGATCCGGCCCCCGCTGAACCAGCGGTAAAAGGGTGGGTTGTCGTCGTCAAGCACCCGGTCCCAGCGTCGGTACCAGTGGCAATCGTCTGCCGCCGAGGCCCAAAATCCGGAAGGATCTTTGATCGATTGTTCAAACGCCGCTTGATAGGGATTGAGCATGGGACCTCCTTGTGATGGTGGTTAAGTGGGTCAAGAAAACCCCGGTGCAACGGCTGCAACCCTGCTTAACAAAGCAATTGGGTCATCTGTTGCCAGGGTTAGTGGTTTTGCTGGGGTGGGAATCCTCTGTTCCGGGCCTTGGTGGCCGCGAACACTAAGGAACATCGCTTGCGCCAGACCAGGGTACCGATGGCCGACAGTAGATGATATCAATGATTGATGTCAAGAATAAAAAGTGAATGCAATCCAGTCGGTGAATGGACTGACCCATTTTCGGTCACGCCGTGGCCACCATGTGAGATGATCCCCAAACCCATAGGGTTCTTTGGCCGTGACAGGCCAAAACCGCATGGCGGTCAGGGTTGCAGTTTGGCGGCTACCTGGGTACGCAACCAATCGAGCCACGCGTCGAAACCGGCTTCAGTTGTGGCGGAGATCTCGAAGATCGGCATTCCCGGGTGAATCCGGCCAATGAACGATCTGGCCGCCGGCAGGTCGAAATCGAGGTAGGGCAGCAGGTCAATCTTGTTGAGCAAGGTGGCGTCGCAAACCCTGAACATCAGTGGATATTTTGCGGGTTTGTCTTCACCTTCGGTGACCGACAGCACCACCACCCGCTTGTCTTCGCCGATGTCGAATTCGGCCGGGCAGACCAGATTGCCGATGTTCTCGACGATGAGCAGGTCAATGTGATCCAGATCCAGGTTGGTCACTGCGCTTTCGACCACGTGTGCCGCCAGGTGACAGTCGCCGCCGAAGGCGTCGGTGTTGATTTGGATCACCGGGGCGCCCGATTGGGCCAGGCGGTCGGCATCATGGGTGGTGCAGATGTCGCCGACGATGACCGCGCAACGCCATTGGGGCATGATGCGTGCCAAAGTCTTCTGCAATGCGGTGGTCTTGCCGGAGCCCGGCGAGCTCATCATGTTCAGGACGAAAACTTTTTTTTCGGCAAAGATTGATCGCAGGCGGTTGGCCATAATGTCGTTGGCGTCCAGAACCCGTCGCAGCACCTTGATTTCGCGGGTGCCCGATCGGTGTGTCTCCACATTATGCTCAGGATGAGGATGGCGGTGGGGGCCGTGGTTTTTGGGATCGTGGTGATAGCGTCTGACGATGCGATTGGCGAAAACCCACATGGCTAATCCTCATTTTCGATTTCGATGGAGGTGATGTCCAGTTCCCGGCCGGAAAGGATATCGATGGCGCCGCCCCGGCAGGCCTCGCAGATAAACACCGGCTCCGTGACTGTCCACTCGGCCCGGCAATCCCGGCAGCGCACCACCACCGGAGGCTCATCGAAGGTCAATTCGGCGCCTTCCAGCGGGCCGCCCTTGACAACCAGGTCGAAACAGAATCGCAGGCTGTCGGGGACGATGGCCGACAGCTTGCCTACCCGAAGGTTGACCCGCTGAACCCTGGCACCGTGCAAGTCGGAAGGGATGGATGCCTGGGCAATATCCACGATCTCCATCGCGATGGCCATTTCGTGCATGCTTTATTCCCCTTTCGACCGCGCAGCGATGAGGACGGTGGCGCATCACTGCCAACGAATGGATCGATCCCGATCAGTCGAGGGGCTGAACCGATGCTGAACGGGAAAGCTCAGAAGACGGAAGCACAGTGCTCGCCGAGGGTTCCCAGGTTTTCACACATGTGAATGCCACAGGCTTTCATGGCGTCGATTTTGCCCTGGGCCGTTCCGCTGCCACCGCTGACAATGGCGCCGGCGTGGCCCATGCGACGTCCCGGAGGCGCCGTGAGGCCGGCGATGAAACCCACTATCGGCTTGGTGACCTGCTGCTTGATGTAAGTGGCTGCTTTCTCCTCGGCATCTCCGCCGATTTCCCCGACCATGACGATTCCCTTTGTGTCGGGATCGGCCTGAAAGGCTTCCAGGCAGTCGATGAAGCTGGTGCCGTTAACTGGGTCACCGCCGATGCCGATGCAGGTGGTCTGGCCGATACCCTGCTGGGTCAACTGGTGCACCACCTCGTAGGTGAGGGTCCCGGAGCGCGAAACCACGCCGATGGGGCCGCCGGATCGATGAATCGGGCCAGGCATGATGCCGACTTTGCAGGCACCGGGGGTGATGATGCCCGGGCAGTTGGGGCCGATGAGGCGAACCGGTTTGTTTTTGATGTAGTTTTTCACCGTCATCATGTCCATGACCGGAATGCCCTCGGTGATGCAGACGATCAGCTCAACGCCGGCGTCGGCCGCTTCCATGACCGCGTCGGCGGCAAAAGGCGGTGGTACAAATATCATGCTGCAATTGGCCCTGGTTTTGGCGCGGGCCTCTGCCACGGTGTTAAATACCGGTACGTCATCCATCTTCTGGCCGCCTTTGCCCGGTGTGACGCCGGCGACCACGTTGGTGCCGTAGGCAATACACTGGCGGGTGTGGAACTGGCCTTCGCGACCGGTGATGCCCTGGACCATCAGCCGGGTGCGCTTGTCGACAAAGATGCTCATGCGGTTACCTCAATTCGGTTTGGATTGGCATGGTTAAGACTGAGTCCAGCAATCCTGCGTCCCCTGGTTCGCCTCCCTGGCCGCAGGGGGAGTTCGGGTGGTGGCGTTGTTAGGCAATCTCGGCGATTTTCTGGGCTGCCTCCCGGAGATCTTTGGCGGTGATCAGGGTCAGTCCCGATTCGGCCAGGATCCGTCGGCCTTGCTCCACATTGGTGCCTTCCATGCGGACCACCACGGGGACGTTCAGCCCCACCTTTTTGGCCGCCTCCACCACGCCCTGGGCCAGTATGTCGCAGCGCAGGATGCCTCCGAAAATGTTGATCAGAATGCCCTTGACATTGGGATCGCCGAGGATGATCCGGAAGCCGTTTTCGACCATTTCAGCGCTGGCGCCGCCACCCACATCCAAGAAGTTGGCCGGCTCGGCGCCGGCGAGCTTAATGATGTCCATCGTGGCCATGGCCAGGCCGGCACCGTTGACCATGTTGCCGATGTTGCCGCCGCCGCCCAAATGAATGTAGTTCAGGTTGTATTTGGAAGCTTCCACTTCCAAAGGATTTTCTTCATCCGTGTCGCGGTAAACTAGAATATCCGGGTGGCGGTACAGGGCGTTGGAGTCGATCTCCACTTTGGCGTCCAAGGCGACGACTTGCTGGTCGACGGTAAGAACCAGCGGATTGATTTCAACCAGGGAGCAGTCGGTCTGAACGAACAACCGGTAGAGGTTGGTCAGCAGTGCGATGAACGCCTTCATGGCGGTCGGGGGAATGTTGAGGCCGAAGGCGACCTGGCGGCAGTGATAACCTTGAATTCCCAGCAGTGGGTCCACCGGGACCGTGATGATCTTTTGCGGGGTTTCGGCAGCCACGGCTTCGATGTCCATACCGCCGGCCTCGCTGGCCATGATCACGGTGGTGGCCGTGGCCCGGTCGGGCAGGATACTCAGGTAAAGCTCCCTGGCAATGGCGAGACCCTGCTCTACCAGTACCTTGCGAACCGGTTGCCCCTGGGGCCCGGTTTGGTGGGTCACCAGGTTCATACCGAGGATCTCCCGGGAATGGATGCCGACCTCCTCCAAGGATTGGGCCAGCTTGACGCCGCCGCCTTTACCACGTCCACCGGCATGGATTTGGGCTTTGACCACCACCGGAAAGCCGCCCAGTTTCTCGGCAACGGCCTTGGCTGCGTCAGGGGTGAAGGCCACGGACCCTTCCGGCACGGGAACGCCGTATTTGCGGAACAACTCCTTTGCCTGGTATTCATGGATCTTCATGATACCGTGTCTCCTTTGCGGTTGGCCGGATCAGGTGCCGGCAGCCTGGGTCTGAAACCGATGCTCCGGATCGGCCCGGGTCGCCGGCCGGATTACCGGGATGGAAACAGGGAGAGCACAGAGCTTCGGTTTTCCGCTCTGTGCTCTCCCTAAATGAACAACCATACTTGGGAGCAGAACCGTTTATTCGACCACGCAGAGCACGTCGCCTTTGGCCACCGAGTCGCCGGAGGCGTAGTTGATCGTCTTTATGGTGCCGCTGGCCGGTGCAGCCAGGGCGTTTTCCATTTTCATGGCCTCTAGGATGACCACGGTTTCACCTTCGTTGACCGTGTCGCCGACTTTCTTTTCGTATTTGACAATCATGCCGGGCATAGGGGCGACCAGGGGGCTGCCGGCAGCGGCTGCCGCAGCCGGTGCGGCTTCGGTTTTCTTCTGCGTGGCTGCCGCAGGCCCTGCCGGCGCTACGGGGGCAGTGGCTGCGGCAGGGGCCGCCGACGCCTGCACCGGTGCGGCTGCAGGCAAGCCGCCGGAGAGCTGAATCTGCTGGGCGTATTTGAGGATGGGGCTGCCTCCCACTTCATCCACACCCACTTCGAAGTATTCGTTGTCCACAAAGACATTGAAGGTGCGCAGGTTCTCACCTTTTGACGGGGCGTCTTTCTTTTTCTCCACCAGTTCACCAGCGAGAGCCTTTCTCACCAAGGCATCACGCTTTCGGACCTGCTCCATGGTGACGGGCTTGACCGCTGCGGGCGGCTCTTCCTTGCCATACTTCCACTGCAGGAACTTCCTGCCGGTCACCGGGTAGATGGCGTAAGTGACCAAATCGTCCAAATCCACGGCCAGGTCGCCGATTTCGGCCTTGGCCTTTTCCAGCTCCGGTTCCAGCACTTCGGCCGGCCGGCAGGTGATGGGCGTTTCGCCCCGCTCGTAGCCCTTGAGGGCCTTTTTCTGCACTTCGGGGTCGATGGGCACGGCGGTTTTGCCGTAAAGCCCATAACACAGATCCTTAACCTGGCCGGTTATCATCTTGTAGCGCTCGTCCGGGGTGTCAAACAGCACGTTGTTAACGGTTTGAATGCCCACGATCTGGCTGGTGGGGGTGACCAGCGGAATTTGACCCAGTTCCTTGCGGACCCTCGGCAGCTCTCTGTAGACGTCACCGATCTTGTCCAGGGCGTCCATATCCCGCAGCTGGTTGACCAAGTTGGAAAGCATGCCGCCCGGGGTCTGATGCAGCAGCACGTTGATGTCGATGATGGACATTTTCGAGTCGTCGAGCAGGTGCTTGTACTTGGGCATGACCTCTTTCTCGAAGATCTCGTTGATCTGGGCCAATAGTCGGATGTCGAAGCCGGTATCGCGATTGGTGCCCAAAAGGGCCATCACCAGGGGCTCGACGGCCGCATGTGAGGTGCGGTAGGCATAAGGCGACATACACGTGTCGATAATGTCGACTCCGGCCTCGATGGCTTTGAGGTGGCTCATGGGGGACATGCCCGAGGTGAAGTGGCTGTGCAGATGGATGGGTGCTTTGACCGCTGCTTTAAGGGCTTTGACAATTGCGTAGGCGTCATAGGGGGCGATGAGCCCGGCCATGTCCTTGATGCAAATGCTGTCGGCGCCCATGGCCTCCAGTTCTTTGGCTTTACTGACATAGTAGTCCAAGTTATAAACCGCGCCACCCAGACGGGGTTCGGTCATGGTGTAGCAGATGCAGCCCTGAAAGTGCTTGCCGTACGCTTTGATCTTGGGGACGACGGTCTGGAAGTTGCGGTAGTCGTTGAGGGCGTCGAAGGTCCGGAAAATGTCCATACCGTTTTCACAGGAGCGGTCCATGAACGCATTGGCCACATCGTCGGCGTAGTTGCGGTAGCCCACCAGGTTCTGGGCCCGCAGTAGCATGGAGAAGGGCGTCTTCTTGAAATAGCGTTTCAGGGTGCGGATCCGTTCCCAGGGATCTTCGTTGAGAAAGCGGTGCATGGTATCGAAGGTGGCGCCGCCCCAGGTCTCTACGGCCCAGAAACCCACCTGGTCCATGAGTTCGGCCACGGGGATCATGTCCTCGGTGCGCCCGCGGGTTGCAAACAGGCTCTGGTGGCCGTCGCGAAGGCTCAGGTCCATGATCTTGATCGGGTTTTCAGCCTTGGGGCGGTTGATGTCGTAGTGCATGCTGGTCAGTTTGACTTGATCGTGGTCACTCATGGTATGGGTCTCCTCTAAAATATGGATGTTTACTGGCTCGTTGGGCGTCCTGCCGCCGCTCGGGCATCAGCGAAGGCGGTTGAAGGTTTTCATCTGCATGAGGCCGCGCAGCTGCATCAGGCCCTGTCGGCCGGCCATGGCCCACAGGTTGCCCTGGTCAAACCGGCGCGGTTCCGGCCGCTTGGGCGGCGGCATGACCAAAGCTTCCTCCTCGGTCTGGATATAGGCCATGACCGCGGCGGCGGCGGCGGCCACTCTTTTGTCATTTGCATCCATAAATTGCACCTTTTTGGATTTGGTTAAGGCCGTTTCGAGGGCTAGGTCGGGATGTTGCCGTGTTTTTTAGGCGGCCGCAGTTCCCGTTTGCTGCACATGATCTCCAACGCGTCGATGAGCCGCGGTCGGGTTTGGGCCGGTTCGATGACCGCATCGATGTAGCCGCGCTGGGCAGCACAGTACGGGTTGGAAAAGAGATCCTCATATTCAGCTATTTTTTCGGCTCGCTTGGCTTTGGGATCGGCGGCCTCCTGGATCGCTTTGCGATGGATGACGTTGGCGGCGCCGCCGGCGCCCATGACGGCGATCTCGGCTGTGGGCCAGGCCAGGGCATAATCGGCCCCCAGGTCCCTGGAGCACATGGCCAGATAGGAGCCGCCGTAATCTTTACGGGTTACCAGCAGCAGCTTGGGAACGGTGGCTTCGCTATAACACCAGAGCAGTTTGGCGCCATGGCGGATGATGCCGCCCCACTCCTGCTGGCTGCCGGGCAGGTAACCGGGTACATCGGCGATGGTGAGCAGCGGGATGTTGAAGGCGTCGCAGAAGCGGATGAAGCGGGTAGCCTTGTCCGACGCGTTGATGTCCAGGCAGCCGGCCATGACCATGGGCTGGTTGGCGATGATGCCGATGCTGCGCCCGTTGAGCCGGGCAAAGGCCGTCAGGATGTTGGTGGCAAAGTACTGATGGGGCTCGAAAAACTCACCTTGGTCCACGATCGACCGGATCACATCGCGCATGTCGTAGGATTGGTTGGGGCTGTCCGGTATAATGGCGTTGAGTTTGGCGTCCGTGCGCGCAGGATCATCGCCCGTATCCACCACCGGCGGCTCTTCCATGTTGTTGGCCGGCAGATAGGCGAGCAGGCGCTTGATCTGGTCGATGGCGTCCGCGTCGTTTTCGCAGGCAAAATGGGCCACGCCGCTTTTCTCATTGTGAGCCATGGCCCCGCCCAACGCTTCGAAATCAATTGTTTCACCGGTAACTGACTTGATCACCTCGGGGCCGGTGATGAACATGTAGCTGGTCTTCTTGACCATAAAGATGAAATCGGTCATGGCCGGTGAATAGACCGCACCGCCGGCGGTGGGGCCCATGATGGCTGAAATCTGGGGGATCACGCCGGAGGCCAGCGAGTTGCGGTAGAAGATTTGTCCATAGCCCGAGAGGGCATCCACGCCCTCCTGGATGCGGGCGCCGCCCGAGTCGTTGAGGCCGACAAAGGGGATGCCGGCTTTCAAGGCCATGTCCATGACTTTACAGATCTTTTTGGCCTGCATCTCGCCCAGGCTTCCCGCCCGCGAGGTAAAATCCTGGGCGAAGGCGAAGAGGGGTCGGCCGTTGACCAAGCCATGTCCGGTAATGACGCCGTCGGAGGGGATCGCCACATCCGCCATGCCGAAGTTGACGCAGCGGTGTTGGACGAACATGTCAATCTCCCGAAAAGTCCCTTTGTCGAAGAGCCTGGCCAGCCGCTCGCGGGCGGTCAGCTTGCCGTTCTCTTTGTGCTTGGCAACCAGTTTTTTACCGCCCATCTCGAGGATGCGGCCTTCCCGCGCCTTGAGATCCTTGATTTTTTCCTCCACAATACCCATTTTGCCTTCCTTTCAGATGAAGTGCGGAACCTTCTGATCGGCTGCCGGACGACGGTGATCGTCACTCGCCCCCGGCCCACCAATAGCGGGTCATTAGACGTCCCAACAAGTTGAAAAAAAACCAAAAGAACGGGGTGTATCGGCCAACGCGTAACCCTTCTAGAGTCTATGGTCGTTGTCAAGCAAAAAAAGAAGCGTTTCGGCGCCGACGGTGGGAGAGAGCTTGCCCCGCGCCACAGCCGCTTCGATCTTCGCCAACCGGGCGCGGACCTCGGGATGATTGAAAAACCGCTCCTTGAGTCCGTCTTCGATGCGCGACCACATCCAGGCCAAGGCCTGATGGCGGCGTTTGTCATTCAACTCGCCGGTGGCCGACAGGCGCCGACGATGGTCCAGGATGGTCTCCCACAAGGTGTCCGCCCCGGCTAAGGTCAGGGCGCTGCAGGTCAGCACCGGAGGTGACCAGGTGGGTGTGGCCGGGTTGAGCAGACGCAGGGCCGCCTCGTAGGATCGCCGCGCCTTTTCGGCCTTTTCCAGATTGTCGCCGTCGGCCTTGTTGATGGCCACTGCGTCGGCCAGTTCAAGCACCCCTTTTTTGATGCCCTGAAGTTCGTCACCCGCGCCGGCCAGCATCAGGACCAGAAAAAAGTCCACCATGGAGGCCACCGTGGTTTCGGACTGCCCCACCCCTACCGTTTCAATGATGACGACGTCAAATCCGGCGGCTTCGCAGAGCAGCAGGGTCTCGCGGGTCATGCGGGCAACGCCCCCCAGGGTTCCGCCGGAGGGAGAGGGGCGGATGAAGGCCCCCGGTGCGACCGAGAGCCGCTCCATACGGGTTTTATCCGCCATGATGCTGCCCCCGCTGCGCGTGCTGCTGGGATCCACAGCCAGCACTGCCAATTGGAGCCCGTTTTGTACCAGCATCATGCCAAAACTTTCGATGAAGGTGCTTTTACCGACGCCGGGCACCCCGGTGATGCCGAGGCGGATGGCCTTGCCCGTTTCCGGCAGCAGGTCTTCGATCACGATGCGGGCCAGCTGCCGATGCGCGCGGTGAGCGCTCTCTATCAGGGTGATGGCCTTGGCCAGGGTGCGGCGGTTGCCGGATCGGACGCCTTCAATATAGAATTCAGGAGCTTTTTCAAGCATGGGGAGAGCCGGTTGCCGTCATGCTGGTTCAGGATTTGCGGTTGTCCAGGGCGTTGAGCACCTTGTTGGCCGAATCGGTGATGGCCGTTCCGGGGCCGAAAATGCTTGCGACACCGGCCTTGTACAAAAAATCATAATCGCTCGGCGGAATCACACCGCCGACAATTACCAGCATATCTTCGCCGCCAGCCGCTTTCAGGGCCTGGATCAGCTGCGGCACCAGGGTTTTGTGGCCAGCCGCTAGGCTGGAGGCACCCACCAGGTGGACGTCGTTTTCAACGGCCATTTTGGCCGCCTCTTCCGGAGTCTGGAACATGGGGCTGATATCCACATCAAAGCCCAGATCGGCAAAGGCGGTGGCTACGACCTTGATGCCGCGGTCATGGCCGTCCTGACCCATCTTGGTGAGCAGAATGCGGGGCCTCCGGCCCTCCTGCTCCATAAACCGGTCCGTGCGCTTGCGAATGGCATCGATGATGGAACGGTCCGCATATTCGGAGGCGTAAACACCGGAAATGCACTGGGTGGTCGCCACGTACCGGCCGAACACGGCTTCAATGGCTTCGGAGACCTCACCCACGGTCGCCCGGGCCCGCATCGCCTCGATGCTGGCCGCCAAAAGATTGCCCCCGTTTTCAGCGGCCTGAGTTACGCCGTTGAGGGCGTTGCGGGCGGCCGCGTCATCACGTTGAGACTTCAGTTTGGTGATCGAGCGGATCTGATCCTGGCGCACCTGTTCCGACACTTCCAGGACGTCCATGGGGGCCGCTGTCTCGATTCGGTACTTGTTGACGCCGACGATCACATCCAGTCCCTGGTCGATGCGGGCCTGTTTGCGCGCCGCCGACTCCTCGATGCGCAGCTTGGGCATGCCGGTTTCGATGGCCTTGGCCATGCCGCCCAGCGCCTCCACCTCGTTGATGATTTTTCGGGACTCCTGGATAATGCCGTCGGTGAGTGCTTCGATGTAGTAGGAGCCGCCCAGGGGGTCGACCACGCGGCACACCTGGGACTCTTCCTGGATAATGATTTGGGTGTTGCGGGCGATGCGGGCTGAAAAGTCGGTGGGCAGCCCCACGGCTTCGTCAAAGGAGTTGGTGTGCAGGCTCTGGGTGCCGCCCAGTACCGCAGCCAGCGCTTCCAGGGTGGTACGGATGATATTGTTGTAAGGGTCCTGCTCGGTAAGGCTCCAGCCTGAAGTTTGGACGTGGGTCCGCAGCATGGAAGATTTGGGATTTTTCGGGCTGAAGGGTTTAAGCAGCTCGTGCCATAGGTAGCGGGCAGCCCGCAGCATGGCGATCTCCATGAAAAAATTCATGCCGACACCGAAGAAAAAACTGAGCCGCGGAGCGAAGGCATCGATGTCCAACCCGGCGGCGATGGCCGCCCGGACGTACTCCAGGCCGTCTGCCAGGGTGAATGCCGTCTGAAGCACGCTGTTGGCGCCGGCTTCCATCATGTGGTAGCCGCTGATGCTGACCGTATTGAATTTGGGCATCTTTTGGGAGCAGTAGGCGATGATGTCCGAAACAATGCGCATGGAGGGTTTGGGCGGATAGATGTAGGTGTTGCGGGTCAGGTACTCCTTGAGGATATCGTTTTGGATGGTGCCGGTCAGCTGATCCTGTTTGACACCCAGCTCCTCGGCGGCCACGATGTAACCGGCCATGATCGGCAGCACCGCGCCGTTCATGGTCATGGAAACGCTCATCTGGTCCAGGGGAATTTGGTCGAAGAGCACTTTCATGTCTTCGACCGAATCAATGGCCACACCGGCTTTGCCAACATCACCCATGACCCGGGGGTGGTCCGAGTCGTAGCCGCGGTGGGTGGCGAGGTCAAAGGCCACGGAAAGGCCTTTCTGCCCGGCGGCCAGGTTGCGTCGGTAAAAGGCGTTCGAGTCCCTGGCACTGGAAAAACCGGCGTACTGACGGATGGTCCAGGGCTGACCGGCGTACATGGTGGCCATGGGACCGCGCACGTAGGGGGCGAACCCGGGCAGGGTATCCACATGGGGCATGCCGGCCAGGTTCTCCGCAGTGTACAGGGGGTTAACCCGTATACCTTCAGGGGTGTTCCACGTCAACTCCTCCACTCGCTTTCCCCGCAGTTGCTTGGATGCCAAGTCTCTCCATTTTTGCATATTGGGATGTTCTGACATGATAGGCTCCTTTGTTAGTCGGGATTGGAAATGGCGCGCCAGACCATTTCAAAAAGCATGGTGGCCTGGTCGGTCAACCGGCCCTGCTGGTCCCTTGATATCCACATGGTAAAGGCTCGCTGAACGGTTCCCAGCATGAAATCCAGCAGTACGCCGGCCCGTACGTGGGGATTGAGGCGACCCTCTTTCTGGCCGTTGCGCATCACCTCCAGGTAAAGGTTGATCATCTTTTTCTGTTTGAAGGTTTCATCGGCCATCCAGGTTTTCATGGGAAGGGTCATGAAGATGATTCTGGCCAGACCCGGATTGCGTTCGTAGTAATCGAGCTGGAGCCAGAACACCTTGCGCATCTTTTCCTTCAGGTCCTCGATACCCTGAAGGTGGTCGTAGATCCGCTCGGTCAACTTGCCCAGCCAGACGTCCACAAAGGCAAAGACGAGGTGCTCTTTGGATCCGTAATGCTTGTAGATGGTGGAAAAGCTCACACCAGCCAGGTTGGCTACATCTCGGATGTTGGCCTTGTGAAAATCGGAATGGGAAAAAATATCAAGGACAGCCTGCTCCAGCCGTTGGTAAACATCCGGTTTGAGTGGTGTGAACATTGTTATGGTCGTACGATCAATCGGCTTTTTTTGGCGACCACCAGCATTCTAACCATCCGGAATTTAATTTAAAAAGGAAGAGTAACATTGTTGTTGGGAATCAGTTTAAAACGCGCACCACTGCGCTGTCAAGTAAAAACGCAGGCATCTTGGGTGCGGACTGACCGGCGTTTTCGTTGGCCGGCCGGTCTCGGAATGGTCGTGGTTGGGCGGGCCATCCAGGGCTTGAACCGGAAACGGAAGGTGCGTATAGTGCCGCCAGGCAACCGATCGATCCATTGCCGGCGATGGGTTACCCCCCATGCCCGTCGGCCATGCTCCAGGAAAGGAAATGACCGTCCCGCCAGGCGCTGAACCATGCACCAACTCGATGACTATCATTACCAGCTGCCGGAGGGGCTGATTGCCCAAACACCGGCGCCGAACCGCGAAGGGTCCCGGCTGCTTCATCTGCGCCGAAGGGATGGCTTCCTGTCCCACCGGCGGTTTCCGGAGATCGTCGACCTGCTGCGTCCCTCTGACCTTCTGGTGGTGAACGACACCCAGGTCATTCCGTGCCGTCTCTACGGCCGCAAAGAGACCGGCGGCAAAGTCGAACTGCTGATCCTCGATTATGGCCAAGACGATGGTCGGGGCCGGGATAGCGGTAACCCGGTCCACCGCTGCCTGATCAAGGCCTCTAAACAGGCCGGCCCGGGAACGCGCATTCTGCTGGATGAGGGCGGTGTTGCCCAGGTGCAGGATGTCTGCGATGGTGTTTATACGCTTCTTTTTTCGGTCCCGGAGCCGTTCGACCGCTACCTCGACCGTATCGGTCGGACGCCCCTTCCACCCTACATCAGAAGAGAGGCGCTGGACCCGGATGGGCCGGACCGGCGACGCTACCAGACGGTCTACGCCTGCCGGCAGGGAGCCATTGCCGCGCCCACGGCCGGATTGCATTTCAGCGCGGCGATCCTGTCGCAAATCCGTGAAATTGGTGTCACCGTGACCGCGCTGACCCTTCACGTGGGGTACGGCACCTTTGTCCCGGTGCGGGTGGACGATATCCGGGAACACCGTATGCATGCCGAATGGTTTTCCATCTCAGCGGAGACGGCCCGCTTGGTTAATCAGGCCAAATTTGAAGGCCGCCGGGTGGTGGCTGTGGGCACCACCAGCGTGCGCACCCTGGAGTATGCCGCCCGCTCCAGCGGTGTCGTGGTTCCGGGAAGCGGTCAATGCGATCTGTTTATTTACCCCGGACATGCCTTCACCATCGTCGATGCCATGCTGACCAACTTTCACCTGCCCCGTTCGACCCTGCTCATGCTGGTGTCGGCTTTTGCCGGCCGGGATACCGTGCTGCGCACCTATGAGACGGCGGTGAAGGAACGGTACCGGTTTTTTAGTTATGGCGATGCCATGTTTATCGATTGAAGGCGGCTGAATTGGACCGGATCCAGCCCGGCCCACCTAACTAGTGTCCGTCCAGAAACGAGGAATTTTGGTCGAGATCAAGGCATGCGAAAAATTTTACCGCAGGTATATAGTTGATATTCCGAGGATAAAATTTTGAGCATAACGCCGATATCGGGCGAAATAACCGATTGTGGATGGACACTAACTAACGCAGTCAACCCACCAAACCGGGTAATCCATGCTCGATTTCAACCTGCTTGCCCAATCCGACGCCGCCC
>JAWOIA010000068.1:0-3659 GCA_046484885.1 Desulfosarcina sp.
AATCTAAGCCCGACCCCAAATTCGTGTGATTACTCTATCGCCAATATATCGGTACCATCTCATTTGGAACGTTCCGCCAAAAAATACCCAGCTAAATTTTCAAAATCGCTTGTCGTTTTCAGTACCAGAATTTAGTTGCATCTTATCCTCTGACAAAATCATCAGTGCTTTGGTCTGCAACCTGCCTGGAATCGAATGCAAACTCTCTTCACTGCCGCTGGTGACCAGTTGATAGGCCCTCGTGGGATACAGCTTCAAGGCCTGCAAACCTACAACAACCCCCAGCGGAATGACTCCGGTAAAGACCTGTTGGAGTTTGCCGGGGGGAAACACTCGAGGTACTCCGCTGATTCCGAATCCACGGTGCCAACGTGTTTGGTTTCGACAAGGTTCCCTGGCTGCCCACGGTAGACGTGGCAAGGACCAGACGGGCTATGCCGTGGTGGGTCCAGCACGCAAAAGATACGATATCCCTTGTGGGCTCAGTGATTACAGAAGGTTAGCTCTGGAGTATCAGTGGCAGCATGGTCATTGTGAGGGTAAATTTGAGGGTAACCCAAATAAAATCAATTCAAAAGAACTCAGCATCATTGGATTAAAAGCTTTAGTTCGAGGGAGCACACCTCCAGGCCCAAAGCCTGGAACCTCCCTGGAGGTTAGAGGCCGATCCTCCACACCCAGCCGGTCCCCACGGTGCACAAATGGCCCACTTATAGCCCGCCAAAGTGCACCAGAGCAAACAAAAGCCAAGGAGTGCGTGTTTACGGCCAGGTGTTAATGATCGGTGCTATGGAGCCATTTAGTGATCGGCGCAATCGGGCCACTTTGTGATCACCGCAATGGAGCCAGTTGCGGATCACCGCAATGAGGCCAGTTAAAGATCATCGTAATCAGGCCAGTCGGCGATCACCGTAATCGAGCCACTTGTCCAGCTCCAAAAGCATTTCGGACCTTCTATTAAACCGCAGTATACTTCCGGTAGACGACAACCATTCACCGGAAGGAGCTGCCATGGCCAATCGGAGGTTTGAGATGTTCCAATACCGTCATGTGATTCATCGGATGCGCATGGGCGACAGTGATCGAACCATTGCCAAGAGCGGACTCATGGGCCGCACCAAATGCGGCCTGGTCAGAATCAACGCGCAGCAACATGGCTGGCTGGACCCCGTGCCCCTGCCAGATGATGAGGTGCTGGCCCAAGCCCTTGAAAGCGAAAAGAAGCCTAATGCCACCCAGGTCTCGTTAAGCCATCGCCACGCGCAGCAAATCAACAGGTGGGTCGAGGATGGGGTGTGCGCCACGACTATCCATCGTGCCCTGGTCGATCATTTTAATTTTGCTGGCAGCTATTCTTCGGTACGCCGCCTGGTCCAGCAGATCCGCAAGAAAACTCCCAAAGCCACCTGCATTCTGGACTTTGCCCCGGGGGATGCCGCCCAGGTGGATTTCGGCAAGGGGCCTGACATTACCGACGCCTTTACCGGCGAGACGCTAGCGACATGGATCTTTGTGATGACCCTTTGCTTCAGCCGGCACATGTATGCCGAGATCGTCACCAACCAGAAGGTCGAGACCTGGCTGGCCTGTCATCGCCGTGCTCTGGAATGGTTCGGTGGTGTAACTGGCCGGCTGATCATCGACAACCCCAAGTGCGCCATTGTGCGGGCCTGCTTCCATGACCCCGTAGTGCAGCGCTCCTATGCCGGTTTGGCCGAGGGTTACGGGTTTCTGATCGCCCCGTGTCCGCCCAGGGATCCGCAAAAGAAAGGGCGGGTGGAAGCCGGCGTCAAGTACGTGAAAAACAGCTTTGTTCCCTTAAGACAGTTCCGCAGCCTGGCCGACGCCAATGCCCAATTGCAGGCCTGGGTGATGGGCACCGCCGGCAACCGCATCCACGGCACCACCTTCGAAAAGCCCCTGAACCGGTTTGCCGAAAGAGAAAAACATCTTTTGCGCACCCTGCCGGACGTGCCGCCTCAGATTGCCGTCTGGGCCCGGGCCAAGCTGCACGGTGACTGCCACGTGCGCTTTGAGAAGATCCGCTATTCGGCACCCTTCCGGCTGGTACACCAGAACCTGTGGCTCAAGGCCACGGACAACGCCGTCAAGATCTACCACGAACTCAAACTGGTGGCCGTTCATGGCCGACTGTTCAGGCCTGGTTCCCGCAGTACGGTGGACGAACACCTGCCCCCGGAGGCGCTGGCCTACAAGATGCGCGATCCCCAGTGGTGCCTGCGACAGGCCGAGGCTATCGGCCATCACTGTCTGCGGCTGGTCCGCCAGCTGTTCGCCCATCGGGTACTCGACAACCTGCGCGCCGCCCAGGGAGTCATCGCCCTGGCCAAAAAATATGGTGCCGCCCGTATGGAAGCGGCCTGCCGCCGAGCGCTTTTCTACGGTGACCCCAGGTACCGCGCCGTGAAAAGCATCCTGAATCAGGGGCTGGATCACGAGCCCCTGCCCGATACCGGCAACGTGATCCAGTTGGCTGACACCTACACCCGCACAGGGCGGTTCCTGCGTCCGGGCGATGGCCTGTCCGAAACCGGCCGAAGGGGGTGTCCATGAACCCCATGCCCGAACTGATCCCCATGCTCAAACAACTGCGCTTATCGGGGATCCTCGACTCGCTGGAATCACGCAATCGTCAGGCAATCGAAAACAAGCTCTCCTACATGGATTTTCTGGGCACCATCATTACCGACGAGATCGCCCGCCGGACCCAGAAGAAGCTGGCCTCGGCCTTCCGCCGGGCAAACTTCAGGAACCAGAAAACCCTGGAGGAATTTGACGTCACCTTCAATCCGGGCATCAACCGGGGGATGATTACCGAGCTGGCCTCATGCCGGTTCATCACCGAGAAGGTGGGGGTTTTCGTCGTCGGTCCTTGCGGCACCGGCAAAAGCCATATTGCCCAGGCTCTGGGCCACAGCGCCATCCGTGCCGGATATGATGTCCTGTTTACCAGCATCTCACGAATGCTCATCCAACTTAACGCTGCCCGGGCAACCAACGGCTACGACCGGCACTTTGCCAAACTGGCCGGCGTCGAGCTGCTCATCATTGACGACTTCGGTTTGAAACCGCTCAAAACAAACCAGGATGAGGACTTCCATGACATCGTGGCCGAACGCTATGAACGCAAGAGCACGATTGTCACCTCCAATCTGGATGTGCCCGAATGGACCGATGCCTTTCCCAACCGGATTCTCGGGGCGGCCACCATTGACCGACTGCGCCACGGCGCCTACAAAGTCGTGCTGGAGGGTAAAAGCTATCGTTCTCCCCGACCGGTCAAGAGTGCTTTAAAAAGTCAAAAAACAGATAAAAACGAAACCCTGAAAGGAGGTGAAAAAGCATAGTTTAAAAGCCGTTCCGGAATTGCTTTTGGGGCACTTTCAGCTGGCTTCATTACGGCGAATATCGGTGGCCTCATTCAGGAGATTATTGACAAGGGCCGATTCGATTGCCGGAATCAGCGCATTGGCGTCACTTTCGTGTGCCCGTTCAACTTCGACATGGGTAATCAGGTTCAGGGTTTGGGCTTTTTCTTGCGGATCATCGGTGTCCGTATAGGTTTCCATCACCTGGACCTGGTACCCCTGGCCTTAATGCCCACTGTAACTGGCGTCCGGGTCCGAGGGGTTCTGCAG
>JAWOIA010000148.1:0-19273 GCA_046484885.1 Desulfosarcina sp.
GTCAACATACACCAGACACCGCAGCAGATGTTCACCGGCTTCGATGGCGGTTGAATGGTATCGATCCTGTTTGAATTTGAGCAGGAACTCCCGTTTATGGCATCTTTGGGTGATGTGCCAGATTTGACCGGGAACATAATGTCGTTTAGCTCGTGCCATTGGACCAGCCGATATCGTAATTTTTTGCCCGAAAAATCTCAATATAGCTTACATTTCGCGCTTCCGTAGAAAAATTTTTTATTTTCAGGAACGACGCTGAGCTATCCATCACGTTGCCTTAAACTGCCACCAGCCATCCTGCAGGTATTTGTACACCGCCTCGGGTAGTTCCAATAGCCGGTTGATTCGTTCATGCATTGCCCCGATTCCTTGCACCACTGCTTGAATGCAAATCCCATCCCGGATGATCTTTGAGTAATACACATTGCGATAATAGTAACGGATGTTGTTCCAGGTCGGCTTCTTTGTATTCATCCCCTGGGGTAAAATTGGCAGCTTGTCGATTTTCTCACTCGCCATATTCATGCGTATCTTACGCTCGATAAGCGATACGATCATCAAGGCCAAAAAATATAAAAAGAGCATGGCTTCGATACGGTGCTCCTTTTTGATAAAAACCGGCGCTACTTCCAAAATCGTCTTTTTGGTGTACATGCGTTTTTCAAGAAACGGCTGACCCTTATATTTTCGCAACACCTCACTGGATTCAAGTTCCGTATTGGTAATCAAAGGGAAAATACCATCGGTTCGTGATGCTTGGCTAAGGGCGGATTCATTTAACCGCCACTCAATGCCGTAGGTAAATTCCCATTTGTTCCGGTAGATGCTTTTCGTTAAAGAAGGCCTGCCGGCAGACACCTTCACTTTGACCTGCTTGCGCTCGGTCGATATGTTAACGTCGATCAACCCTTTAACATCCTTGCAAATACCGTCAACGGCGGCCTTGATCTCTTTTTTGGTCTTTAAATGGTAGGCGTTGAGTTTGGGCAATAGCGCTTCTAATTCGGCGACGGCCTTATCGATTTTTTTCTGCCTTCTGGATGCATCGTCCTTTTGTTTAGAACTGCTGTGAACAAAAATGACCCGAAAGCCTGCCTTTGTCCGTTCGGTTTCATGGGTTCGATAAACGTTGAGCTCACCTTTTTTGCGCGAGCTTGCAATGCTATAGGCATCATTCCAGATCACATCGTTTTGTTTCAGATACTTGATGAACCGTTTGACTTCCATTCGATCCTTCGGCACGATGGTGATAAAAAACCCGCCATTGCTTGAGATGTGGGTTAAATTGGTTTGGCTACACAATTTGCAATCGGCCACGTAAATGAAATCTTCCTTTTCCAATAACGTGCGCAGGCCGTTCCAGTTGGGAACATGCGTGACATCATCGCTTGTATTACCATCGAAAAGTTTATAGCTGAGCGGAACATGGCCGTCAGCGGTGATATTCAAACCAAATACGATCTGCTTGCAGTCCGGCCGGAAATCCTTGTTATGACCATGCTTAAGCTTGACTGCTTCCGGATCCGGGCTATTGTATTTGCCAATGAAAGTCACCGAGGTACTATCGTTGTGAATTTCATCGGTAAGCAATTGATGAACTGAAATCGCGTTGCTGGAAATTTCGGTCATTAGCGAATGACGGTCGGAACGAAAAAGTGCCGAAAGGGCCCTGGCGAGTCGATCGTCGTTGAAAACGCTGGCCTCGACCGGCTCTTGGACCAGACCATCACAATATTGCCCCAGCCACTCTTGAACCTTATACAGCGGCTTATTGTCGCATACGATATTGGCAATCAAGATGCACAGGCTTTGGGCATGATCCGCGATGCTGCCGGCTGCCACCGGAACGTACTTGGTAAACACATTGACCAGACCAAGCTTGTCCATGAAATACTTGACCATCGGCAATACGTCGACTTGTTTGAACCGGGTTTCAAATTGTTCCATAACGCCTCACTGTTCGCGGTTATGAGGCGTTGGGACACAGCTGTCACAAGGACCTAAACGACAGCTGTATAACGATCCGTTATCGTTGTGGCAGCCTCAGACACTGTGCGCATAGCAAATGTGTCCGGCTTTGTCCAGAACATTTTTTTCCACTTATGATTTTTATTCCTGGCCTTCTTGCAACTTCGGGCTAAAAAACCCAATAAATGGCGTTCAGTTCGTGCGAAATGTAAGGGATATGGCTACAAAATAAGGCCTTTTTTACCTCCTTTTTCTATTAATTCCTATTGGTTGACTTGGCCCGTCCCCAACGCCATTGGCGCCCAACGCCTTGGCCCGTCCCCAACGCGCCCTTTCTCAACGGCGACCATATCAGGATTGCGGCCACGGGCCTTGCCTGACCGATCCGCCTGGCTCACAACTCCCGGCGGATACCGCTGAGATCTCCCGGTTCTCGAACATAGAGCGTCCACGCATGCACGGGTTCTTAGACTCCGTGGGGTCGGTAGGCGACTCGCTGATTTACGCCGCCGCACCGTGCTGCCTTCCCTTGCGGACCACTAGGTCGGCACCCCAGATGGGTGATTTCGGAGCTCAATAGCCGGCCTACGCTTTCCCCTGTCAACGCTTCACGCGCAGTCTCGCGACCGCCCGCGCATGACTCGGGGCCATGATGGAGCAGCTCCTCCTTTCATGTGGGGCTCTTGCATCCCCTACTCTATGCCGGTTTATCCCGGCGCTTTCGGCCCGTCCCCGGTCGCGGCCCACAAGTTTGACGGGCACAATTTGGGCACAATCCGAGCGTGGGGGCTTTCAATCCCATGTCCATTTTTAAAAAATGCTGTACATATACGATCAACCTATTGTATATAATCATACAAAAAATTGGATTATCCGGTACATTATTATGGAATACAGGATCGACAAACAGACCTTGCTCGATACGATGGAGCAATGGAATCGCTTCCTGAAAAGGAGAGTCCACCTCGTTGCTTGCGGCGGAACGGCGATGACCTTGCTTCAAGTGAAATCATCAACCAAAGATGTCGATTTCATGATTCCCAGGGTGAACGAGTATGGTTACCTGATCAAGGTTCTGAAAACTCTTGGCTACGAGCAGGTTGCCGGAAATGGGTGGCAGCGGAAAGGGGATATTTTCAGGTTTGACCTTTTCGAAGGAAACCGGATCCATACGACTGAATTGCTGGAATCACCACTTGAGCCGGGAAATCATTCCCTGCTGAAGGAATACAGCCGGCTCTATATCGGTATCTTGAATGAATATGACCTGATCACCAGCAAATTAATGCGCGGCTCCACAGTTGACTTCGAGGATTGTCTGGTGCTGATGAAATCCCTGCGACATCGAATCGATATCGAACGATTGGTGAATCATTATCGTGAGCTTGCCAGCTATGATATCGCTGAAGCACGAATAGCTGTCCACATCGACCGATTTATCGAACTCCTTGAAGAGGAAAAAATCCTATGACGGAACAGCCACTATTCGAAAGGTTGTCAAAACTGGGTCTGCCCCTCTTGGAGACAAGCGATGAATTCGATGTCAACCTGACCCTCGCCGAAGTGGTAAAAAGCAGGGATATCAGATTATGGGAGGGCTTTCCGGTACTGCTCGTCAATGCAGCCAAGGATTTCCGATTCGCATATGAACGAGTTCTGGAACATCTCGACAATAATGAACAGAGAAAAACCTTTCATTCTCTGTTGCAAGTCTCGCTCATGCTCTACGACCACTACAACCTGTCCTTTTCATGGACTAGGCCGTTGAAAGAGATGCTTTCTGAAAATGCAAAAGCAGGCCTGAAACAACTGCGCAAAGAATTGGCATCCGAAAACGGTTTCACACTTAACGGGTTGGAGTTTCATCCGTTGCGTCTGAAGAATGCATTCGAGCTATATTTCGAAAAGGATGCCGAAAAGAGCCGCCAGCAAAAAGAAAAACACGAAGAGTTGTCTCTGGAATACGCACTTTCGCAGGTGTTTTCCCCCAAGCAGAAAGAGCTGTTCAAGAAACGGTTGGAGGGCCTGCCTTTAAATAAAACTGAAAAAGAATATTATTCAAGGGCGGTCAAGAAAAAAGTCGTGGCGCTGGCCAATCCGGAACTGCATCGACTGGCGCAGCGACTGATGGCGTATTGACTCTATTTGGAGAATCTGATGACGGGCCAAGCTAAACATCATGAATTATCCAATAAACATTAGAATAGAAGGCCTATCAGGGCTCTATATCGCGATTTTTGGCCTCAAAAATCGAATTATAAGCGGATTGTGCTTCCCGCAGTTCAAACGCCCCTTCGGCGGATTGGATGGAGCGGCCCTTGGCCATCGCTCCCATGGTATTTTTAATGCGTTCGATAAACGGACTGCTCCCCACGGCAATACTTTCCGTCCACCGGCTGGCCCGTTTGGCGTCAATGTCTTCCAGGGCGGCTTGAACCCATTGCCGGTGGGCTGAAGCGAAAGATTCATAATCCTGGAATCCGGCCAACTCCCGCAGCCTTTCGCAGGCGATGATGATATTTTTTCGCCGGGGCTTCTGGATCTCATTGTACCCGCCGTGAGGCCATTTCGATGGATGGTCGACAACCCCGGCACGAACCATGTTCAAATCGATGTATACCAGACACCGCAGCAGATGTTCACCGGTTTCAATGGCGCTTGAATGGTATCGATCTTCCCAAAAGGCCCCCTTCCGGTGTTTCCGCCGGTTATATTCCCGGGCGGTTCTTCCTGCGATCAGCCCGACCGCCTGCGGGATGATCCTGCGGTCGCTGTCGTCTTTAACGATCAAGTGGATATGATTGGATGTCGCCACATAGTTTAATACCACCAGCCCGAAACGCCTTTTGGCTTCGAAGAGCCACTGAATCCAACGCTGACGGTCCTGTTTGAATTTCAGCAGGAATTCGCGCTTGTGGCATCTTTGGGTTATGTGCCAGATTTGATCCGGAACATAATGTCGTTTGGCCCGTGCCATTGAATCATATCATCCTATATCGCAATTTTTGACGCTGAAAATCTCAATATAGAGGGTATTTCGGCCATCTTTTATAATAATTTAGCTTTAATTTTGGTTAGTTGACTTGGCCCGTCCCCGGACCACCGGTTGGTTAGTTGACTTGGCCCGTCCCCGCCCCGGACCACCGGCCAATAAACCAACAATGGCACTTTTCTCTACACATTCACCTCACAAGATTCGTTCCAGCTCCTCGGCTATGACGCGGCTCAACTCGGCGATGGTCCGACTCATGGCAGCGACATAGTCCGCATAGGTTTCAGAATGGGTCTGCTCCTGGAAAAAGAAGCTTCTTAAGACAGAGGTTTCTTTTCCGTCATCGCTGAAGATGCCCCACCGTCCGCTTAAGATGACCTTGCCGCCCAGTTCTCCGTCGAAACGCAGCACATCCACCCGGACCTGAAACCGCAAGGGGAGTCTAAAGTTCTGGCCTGAATTGATGATTCCGTCGGTCTGCAGGAGGTGCGAGAGATTTTGGACCAGGATCGATGTGATATTCGCCCGGAGCGGTTCCGCCCAGCGATGAAATTCATTCAGGTCAATCCTATTCTCCCCGGTCCGGGTCACGATCTGGGGTCTGTTCAGGTAGTCCGGGACCATGACCGGAAAAACGCCGATCAAGCCGTCTTGCGCAGCCAGTTGCGGCAAGGGCTGGAAACTGAGCAGATAGAAGTCCGCGGGGTGGCTTCGCATCGTCGAACAACCCGGGAAACAGACCATTGTCAGGCACAGGAAGGCGAAAAAAGCGCAAACCTTGTATTTTTTCATGGATAGTTCCCCCTTGGGCTGCCCTTGCCCCGCAGCAGGGACTCGGGGTGTCGGTCCAGCTGATCGGCCAAGTTGCGCAGACTCATGGCCATTTTCTCTATCTCCCGCAACGTTTCCCTGACCTGGAACATCAGCGCGGAGTCGGCCCTGGCGGAGACCCGCAATTCCGCGACCAGACCCTCCACGGTTTCGATGGCCCCGGAAACCGTAACGATCGCCTCCTGAAACTCTCGCAATAGATTGCTGATGCTTTCGCCGGCTTGGTTGATCAAGGACCGTCCGTCACCCACGGCCTCGTTCAAGTTCATCCCCAGGGTGACGATCTGTTCATTCGCGTGGCCGACCAACGCCCTGGAATCGCGCAGCGTTGCCGTCAATTCGGTGCTCAAAGGCTGGACCAGGGCATCCACGTTGCGAATCAGATGTTGCGCATCCTGGGCAACGGCGTTGATGTTCACGATGGCCTGGCGCAGTTCCGGTGTCTGGACAACAGCGGCGATACTCTCAAGACTCCGGTTGATGTTCTCGACGATTTCATGGAGGGGAATCTCCTGCAGCGTCTGGGCCAGGGCCTGCAGCTTCGTCGGGATGGTGGGGATCTCCGGCATCTCCGGATCAACATTGGTGTAGACCGCGGGCCTGTCCGGGAAGAAATCCAGTTCAATGCCCAGCTGCCCCGTGACCAGGCTCTGCATTTCCAGCCTGGCCCGCAGTCCTCGCTCCACCAGCCCAGCCATCACCTCGGCGTGCGTGGCGCCGCGCCGGGCCAATTCATCGTAGGTGTTCAGACCCAGGGTGCTTTTCAGGAATTGCGCGAAGACCAGGACGATCATGTCCTGCTCCTCGATGTCGAAATGAATCTGGACGTCGCTGACCTCGGCCACCCGCACCCCGCGGAAGTTCACCGGAGCGCCGACGTTCAGCCCGCTGACCGTGCCCTCGAATACCAGGACAAAGGTGAATCGTTCCTGGAAAAACCTCCCGGAACCAAGGACCCCGACAGCCACAAGAATCAGGACGACCGCCCCCATCACAAACAGGCCGATCATGGTCTTGTTTGGCGCTTTGCTCATGAACCACCCCACAACGAGTCAGGCATGCTGTTTTTCTCCGCGAGTCAAAAATTTGTGGACGTTGAGATTGGGGGAAGCGGCCAGCAGATTGTTCGGGTCGCCGCTTGCGGTCATGGTCCGCGCTTCCACGTCCAGAAAGACGGAATTGTTGCCGATGGCGAAAATGCTGGCCAGCTCGTGGGTCACGATGACGATGGTCGTGTTCAGGCTTGCCCGGAGTTCCAGGATCAGGTCGTCCAGCATCCGGGAACTGACCGGATCCAGCCCCGCCGAAGGCTCGTCAAAAAAGAGAATGTCCGGATCCAGGGCCATGGCCCTGGCCAGGGCGGCCCGTTTCTTCATCCCCCCGCTGATCTCGGAAGGATAGAAATCCTCGAACCCGGCCAGGCCCACCAGGGCCAGCTTCAGGGCCACGACCTCCCTGACCTGCCCCGGCCTGAGCTTCGTGTACTGCTCCAGGGGCAAGGCGATGTTTTCGGCCAAGGTCATGGAACTCCAGAGCGCCCCGCTCTGGTAGAGCATGCCGAACCGTCTCTGGATCGACTCCCGGGCCTCGACGTCCGCATCCCAAAAATTGAGGTCTCCATGGAAGACCTGCCCCCTGGAGGGACGTTTCAGGCCGACCAGGATCTTGAGCAGCGTGCTCTTTCCGCACCCGCTGCCGCCCATGATGATGAAGACGTCCCCCCGGTTCACCGTGAAGGTCAGGTCGCGCATCAGCACGAAGTTTCCGTAGCCCATTTCCAGGTTGCGCACGGTGATCACCGGTTCCGGCTTGGTCATAAGCCCAGCACCTCGCAGAGGAAGGTGATGATCGCCGTGGCCACGATAATCGCCACGATGCTGGTGACCACGGCCCTGGTCGCCGCGGCGCCAACGTCGGAAGCGCTTCTTCCGCACTGCATGCCCCGCAGGCAACTGGCCAGGGCCACCAGCACGCCGAAGACCAGGCTGTGGAACAGTCCGATCCAGAAGGTGGTCAGGGTCAAGGCCTCCTGGGTCCGGTTCAGGTACTCTACGGGGTTGATGCCCAGCATGCCCACGCCCACGACAAACCCTCCCAGGATGCCCATCAGGTCGGCATACGCGCAAAGCAGGGGCATCATGATGATCAGGGCGATCATCCGCGGCAGGACCAGAAACTCCACCGGGGAAATACCCATGGTTTTCAGGGCGTCGATTTCCTCGTTGACCTGCATGGTCCCGATCTGGGCCGCGAACGCCGCCCCGGTCCGACCAGCCATGATGATCCCGGTCATGATCGCCCCCATCACCCGGACCATGGCAATGGCCACGATGTCGGCCACAAACACCTCGGCACCGAACATTCTGAGCTGGATGGCGCCCACGAAACCCAGTATCAGTCCGACCAGCAGACTGATCAGGGAAACGATGGGCAGGGCCTTGCTGCCGCACTCCTGGAGCAGCAGCGCAAGATCCGAGCGCCGGAAGGTGGCCTTACCCCGGACCATGCGGGCGAACGCGATGGCCGTCTCCCCGAGGAAGTCCACGGTCTCCTGCGTGGAACGCCAAACAGAGAGGGCTTGGGAACCGATGCGGGATAAAAAGGGCTCGCGCCTGCTTTCCTTCTTCGCTCCCGCTCGCGCGGGAACCGCCCTGGCCAGGGCCAGCAGGCGCCGAACCCCCTCGGGCAAGGCGTCTGCAGTAACCTGAATCCCGGCCGTGGAACAGAAATCGACGATCTTGATCAGAAAGGTCAGCAGACCGCTGTCCCATCCACGGATCCTCGCATCTTCCAGGATCACGCCGCGCACCGGCTGCCGTGACTCGATCTCCCGGATCACGGACGCCGTGGAGGGCAGTCCCTGGCCCAGTTTCCAGTCTCCGGAAAGACGAATGGCCAGGGTATCCGCGCCGTACCTGTCGATACGTATCCGGGAGTCCGGAGGGACGCTCTGTTCGCGAGTGCTCATCACAGCCGATGGATGTCTACGATTCGATCATATTGGGCATGAACTTCCTTGCCGGGCCGCCTTCAGGGAGTCAGGAGTCATGAGTCAGCGATGACCTGGAATCCGCCCCTGGTCAAGGGTGTGCAGCACGAGAGCGCCCTCCGGGGAAATCTCGAAGCGGACGACCGCGTTCAGGACCTCCAGGAACCGGGACTCCTGCTGAGCCAAATGTTCCTCGCAGGCCAGCAAGGCCCAGAGAGCCTGCCCCTCCAGGAAGGACCGCCATTTATGGTTCGAGAGGCGCACAACCGGCCGGTGAACCCTCTCGCGGCCCGAAAGATACCTGGTGGATGCTGAACAGGGTTCAATGGCTTCCTTGCCCCGCAAGTCCATTTCCATCCTCATCCTCGCCTTTCCTTTCGTTCTTACACTGGCTTTTCCTGCTCCCCATGCCGCTGACCCGCGCAGGCTGTCAATGCCCTGCTTGAGTCTCGACACCCTTATTCCCGCTTCCACGCCCGAAGGTCCGCGCTCCACTTGCCGGCACCGCAGACCAGCACCGCTACGCAAGCCAGCAGGACCACGATCGGCAGGGCCAGCGGCGGTTCCATCGGACCCGGCCAGTCTTCGATCACGATCTTGCTGTACGAGGCCACCAGCATCGTGATCATCGCAGCGACAGCGCCAACGCGTGCAAAATACCCAAAACCCAAGGACGCCCCGGATACCACCATCACCACCGGCGCCAGGAAGTAGTTGACTCCGGCGAACGGGATGCCCGCAAGCTCCATGATCTCCATCAGCGGCGTCATCCCCGTCAGATGGAATGCGCCGAACACGGTGAGCGGCAACGCCGCGATCAGCCGGGGAACCAGCACCCACCTCGCCTCCCCCGTCTTTCGCAGCCACATCAAACCCTCCATGTTCGTTTACTCACCCCCTTGCTCTCTCAATCCCCCAATCCGATAATGTCTGCGTTCCTTCCCCGATACGATTCCAGAAACCACCAGGGTGATTAAATCGAAACGGAGGAACGCCTTCTTTGATCGGCCAGTAACTGCTCCGACCACTCCACCTGCCCAAGCACTCGGGAGAGCGCATTGTCGACATTGGCATCGATGGTGCGGCGCTCACTATCGACATCGCCCGACCGCGAGCTCGTGGCGGTGCAGCCGGAGGCGAACACCAGGAATACGACCAATACAAATAGAATTCATTTGCTCATTTAATGTCTTCTTGGTTCAACAACTGGATCAATTGTTGGAGACAAGATTTGTGCCAAGAGGGCCAACAGACCGATTGTTTAAATAATGGATTGATGTGATTTGATATTTATAGACAACGGAGACTTTGTGCTCCGGAATGCGATGGACTGGTTTTCGTGGGATGTAGAGAAAGTGTTAAATATCACGGAAACCCTCGTCCACCTCGGGAGGGTTCGGGAGGGTTCGAGTCGAGGGTTCGGGGACGGGCCAGGTCAACTGCTTAAAAATAAATCTAAATTTTAAAAAAGAACAACCGAAAAACCACCTATATTGAGATTTTTCGGGCAAAAAATTACGATATAGGCTGGTCCAATGGCACGAGCTAAACGACATTATGTTCCCGGTCAAATCCGGCACATCACCCAAAGATGCCATAAACGGGAGTTCCTGCTCAAATTCAAACAGGATCGTCACCGCTGGATCCAGTGGCTCTTTGAAGCGAAAAGGCGTTTTGGCCTGGCGGTATTGAACTACGTGGTGACCTCTAACCACATCCACTTAATCGTTAAAGACGACAGCGGTCACAAGATCATCCCGCAGGCGGTTGGTCTGATCGCCGGTAGAACAGCCCAGGAATTTAACCGGCGGAAACGCAGAAAAGGCGCCTTTTGGGAGGATCGATACCACTCAACCGCCATTGAAGCCGGTGAACATCTGCTGCGGTGTCTGGTGTATGTTGACTTGAATATGGTTCGTGCCGGTGTTGTCGACCACCCGTCGAAATGGCCTCACGGTGGGTATCATGAGATCCAGAAACCGCGGCGAAAAAACATCATCATCGCCTGTGAAAGGCTTAGGGAGTTGGCTGGATTCAAGGATTATGCATCTTTCACTGCCGCCCACCGGAATTGGGTTCGCGTCGCCTTAAAAGACATTGACGTCAAACGGGAAAACAAGTGGACGGAAAGTATTGCCGTGGGCAGTGGTCCGTTTATCGAACGCATCAAAACCGCCATGGGGGTGATGGCAACGGGCCGCTCGCTCAAACCCGGCGAAGGGGCATTTGAGCTGCGGGAAACGCAATCCGCCTATAGCTCGATTTTTAACCTTGAAAATAGCAATATTGTCCCGAAATAAGGCCTTTTTTACCTTCTTTTGCTATTCATTCCTATTGGTTGACTTGGCCCGTCCCCAATGCGGCAATGCGGTGCCAATGCGCGTTGATCGCCGCATCTGAATCAGGATCAGCTCTATGCGACCGGATCCAACACTTTGACCTCTTTCTCAAGCCGGTTGCCCAGCTCCATTTTGACACGTTCGGTATCGTAATGGGCCTGGATACCGGTCCAGAACTCCACGGATGTGCCGAAATATCGAGACAGGCGCAAGGCCGTGTCGGCACTGATGCCGGATTTCTCATGGCAGATTTTACTGATCCTCATGGGGGGTACGCTGATATCCTTGGCCAGCCGGTACTGGCTGATGCCAAGAGGTTTCAGAAACTCCTCAAGGAGGATTTCACCGGGATGGGTAGGGGGAAAATCTCTCATGGACGCACCTCAATGATAGTCGACGATTTCGACATGACAAGCACCATCATCATGCCATTCGAAGCAAATCCGCCATTGACGGTTTATGTGGATGGCATGCTGCCCGGCGCGGTCCCCGCTCAGCGCCTCCAGACGGTTGGCCGGCGGGATGCGAAGATCCTTAAGCGATTTGGCATAATAAAGCATGGTCAACTTTCGTGCAGCCAACCGCTGAATCTCTTGCGGCAACTTTTTCGAAAAACGGCCCTGGAATAGGTTTTCGGTCTCGCCGCATTTGAATGATATTATCATTGGTCGTATAATAACCCTTAAGGATATTATCGTCAACCTTCATCATTACCCCTGACAATAATATGCTGCAACGCTCCAGGAGCGTCTATGCGTGCTTTGCAAATTGGTGGCTTATGTTATCAGAACGGGGCAGTGGGCCAACAACCGGGCATTTTCCTTGACATCGCTCGGCATGGTCGGTTAGGGTTTTTCACCCGGCTCCGGATGAAATCTTTGATCCACCTATTGTGCCAGTGGGGCATCGCACCCACAATTTGGGGAGGTGGGAATGACCTGCGATGAAAAACCAAGTTCTTATCACCGTCCGGCCGCCAGATGCGACCAGAAGGATTTGTCAGATCGCAGCCAATACCCTCCGTGCACGAAAATCACGCCATCTCTGGCCAGGCGGTTCGAGTGGACCAGGTCAAACTGCTGTCTGGTACTTTCGCCGTAAATCAGATCAACTTCGCACCGCTGACTTGCGCGAAAGGCAGCCGCTTGGGCCGCCCATCGGTCAGGGTAATCTGCGCCCGCCGGAATATAGGCCCTATTTGCATAAGCGTCGTCCAATTCCATGCGGTCACTCCTTTACCTTGCCCTCCTGCAAGGGTCACATAGCGCCAAATTCAAGGGAGACTATCATGCTCGACGAATTCACCAACCTCAAATCCATGCTGCGCCGTCCTGATCTGGTCTGTGAAACAGCCTTTGTCGGCGGTGTCTGGACCGCTGCGGCCAGCGGCAAGACCTTTGCAGTGACAAACCCGGCCCGTGGCGACGTGATCGCCCATGTCCCGGATCTAAGCCGTGCAGAGGTCGCTCAAGCCATTGATGCAGCCCAGAAGGCGCAGAAACCATGGGCGGCACGTGCAGCCAAGGAACGCGCAAAGGTGCTGCGCAAGTGGTTTGATCTGATGATGGAAAATCAGGAAGATCTGGCGATCATTTTGACATCCGAACAAGGCAAACCCCTGGCCGAGGCGCGCGGCGAGGTTGCTTATGGCGCGTCGTTTGTGGAATGGTTCGGCGAAGAAGCCAAAAGGATCTACGGCGAAACCATCCCCGGCCATATGGCCGACAAGCGCATCACGGTCATCAAGCAGCCCATCGGGGTTGCAGCCGGGATCACCCCTTGGAACTTTCCCAACGCGATGATTGCCCGCAAGGTCGCCCCCGCGCTGGCCGCCGGATGCGCCTTTGTGGTGCGGCCTGCGTCCTTGACGCCATTGTCTGCGCTGGCCATGGCGAAACTGGCTGAAGAGGCAGGCGTGCCCAAGGGCCTGTTGTCGGTCGTGACATCAACCTCGTCGTCAGCGGTTGGAAAGGAATTCTGCGAAAACCCGATCGTGCGCAAACTGACCTTTACCGGGTCCACCGAAGTGGGGCGCATCCTGCTGAAACAAGCGGCAGACCAAGTGATGAAATGCAGCATGGAACTGGGCGGCAACGCGCCTTTCATCGTCTTCGACGACGCCGATCTGGATGCTGCCGTCGAAGGGGCCATCGCTTGCAAATTCCGCAACAACGGCCAGACTTGTGTCTGTGCCAACCGCATTTACGTGCAAAAAGGCGTTTATGATGCCTTCGCCGCGAAACTGAAGGTTGGCGTGGAAAAGCTGATCGTGGGCGACGGCCTGAGCGATGGTACAACGCTGGGGCCGCTGATTGGACCCGCCGCCGTGGACAAAGTGCAGGAACACCTGAACGATGCATTGGCCAAGGGCGGCGAAATCCTGACCGGTGGCAAACCCCATGCTTACGGTGGGCAGTTCTTTGAACCGACCATCGTGACAAAGGCGACCAAGGACATGCTGGTCAGCACCGATGAAACCTTTGGCCCTTTTGCGCCCTTGTTCATGTTCGAAGACGAGGACGACGTGATAGTTCAGGCCAATGACACGATCTTTGGCCTCGCGTCCTATTTCTACGCCAAGGACCTGTCCCGCGTGACCAAGGTGGCAGAGGCGCTGGAATACGGAATCGTCGGTGTGAATACCGGCATCATCTCGACCGAGGTGGCACCGTTTGGTGGGGTCAAGCAATCCGGTCTGGGTCGTGAAGGATCATCCCACGGCATCGACGACTACATGGAGATGAAATACATCTGCACCAGCGTCTGACCGGAACACGGCAGCTTTGCCCCGGCCAGGCGTCTTACGCGGCCGGGGTTAACCGATCTGTGACTGCGCCACCGGGAACGATCACCTGCGCGATCAACTGCATCAGATCGCCGAAATGACCGGCACTGCGGGCCGGCAACGTGGGATCAGACGTCAGCGCCATGGTCAATTCCAGCGCTGCGTCCGGCTGGCCACGGTGTCCGGCAACCGCTGCCGGGTTCGCCTGCGAGGCTGCCCGGCACCTGGTGAGGATTGGTGGACCGGCAGCTATATAACATCCTGTTTTATTTGGTGCCCCCGGCGCGAATCGAACGCGCGGCGCATGGATTAGGAATCCATTGCTCTATCCACTGAGCTACGGGGGCTAATGGGATGATAGCCGAATTGTAGGTGTCGTCCGGGCATGCTTTGCAGCATGGCTTGATCTCGACCAAAATTCCTCGTTTCTGGATGGGCACTGTTTGGCAATTGTGCAGCTGTCTTAGGCCAATTGTTGTGTCATTGCAAGCCTTTTCCCAGTCATTTCTAACCGATTGCGGAAACCGCGACCACCAAGGCGATATCATTTTGCTATGACATTGCCAAAGGGGTCACTTTGTTTCTGGATGGCCACTTGCTAAGGAACGGCGCGGCCCGGTCTTTCATACGTAGATCGTATCTGGTTTCTGGCAATATCTATTTGGTCATAGACATGCAAAATAACTTCCGGCGTTAGGCTTTTGTAATTTTCCGGGGTGACGCGAATGATGCTTATGGCTTCATTGAAACGATCGGTATCTAATGCCATGAACGGTTTCCTCCTGTAGTTTCGCGCGATCTTATCATAGCATGCGTTGGGGTGCAAACGGTTGGAAACCCGCTATTTCAGTGTCCATCCATAATCGGGTATTTCGCCCGACGTCTGCGTTGTGCTTAAAATTTTATCCTCGGAATATCAATTATATGCCTGCGGTAAAATTTTTCGCATGCCTTGATCTCGACCAAAATTCCTCGTTTCGGCGGTGGACCTGATAATTCCACAAGATGGCTCCGGTAACGGGCAAAAAGACAGTCCCTGCTTGCCGATACTATTGCTTGATCGCAGCCGGGAATGGTCGGGTAGGAGACGACGATGAAAAATGAAAAGAGAGCCACCGACCCGAGCTTCCTCCCAGATCGAGGCCTGGACGAAGCATTGAAGCTGCTTCGCGGTGTCCGGTTCCCCGCAGGTGATCTTCCCGCGAATCTCCCTGAGGAGGGAATCGGCGAGGTCGCATCGCTGCAACAGTTGGCCGGTCACGTTTTCGGCGGAGCCGCGCGCCTGGGTTCAGGAATTGC
The DNA here is from genome assembly GCA_046484885.1 of Desulfosarcina sp. Taxonomy (GTDB): domain Bacteria; phylum Desulfobacterota; class Desulfobacteria; order Desulfobacterales; family Desulfosarcinaceae; genus Desulfosarcina. Next base: position 15,204 of record JAWOIA010000148.1, read on the forward strand.
TTTAGCCCACATGGATCCGCCCACCCCGTGGATTACCTGGGCGGTCGCCATGTGGAATGCCAGCTTGAACCAGAACCTTCTGCATGAATCGACATCACCCTTTGCGACCGAAGCAGAAGCGATCGCGATTCGATGGCTGCGACCATACTTCGGCATGCAGGGCGGCCATTTTTGTGCCGGATCGTCTCTGGCGAACCTTACGGGTATTTGGGCGGCCAGAGACGCGGCAGGTGTCAAGCGAGTGATTGCCTCAGAGGCAGCCCATCTGAGTGTCGAAAAGGCGTGCAGGCTCCTCGGTCTCGAGCTGATAAAAGTGCCTGCGGACCTCACGGGGCAGCTCGAGGATAGCCTCGTCCAGGGGCTTGAAGACGCGTGCCTGGTAATCACCGCGGGGACGACGTCAACCGGCGCCATCGATCCGCTGGAGCTGGCGGGCCAGGCCCGGTGGACCCATGTGGATGCCGCATGGGCAGGGCCGCTGCGCCTCAGTTCCGCGCATTCAAGCTTGCTGGATGGCATCGAGCGGGCCGATTCCATCGCTGTGTCGGCACACAAATGGCTTTTCCAGCCCAAAGACTCCGCCGTCGTTCTATTCAAGGATCTGGCGGCCGCCAATGCGGCGATTGGATTCAGCAGCGGTTACCTCGCCAAGCCCAATGTCGGGGTACAGGGCTCTCGTTCGGCTGCGGCGATCCCTCTCCTGGCTACCTTGTTGGCTTGGGGCCGGGATGGCATCGCGCGCCGATTGAATCACCTCATGGATGTTGCCGATCAACTCGCCCGTGCCGTGGACAGCTGTGATCGACTGGACTTGTGGGCATGGCCGAGGACCGCGGTAACCGTGTTCCGTCCGACTCTGTGCCCGGTAGAGGACTTCCTGGCGCAAACACCCCAGGGGATGTTCTCGACCTGTTTGATCGCAGGCGGGCTGTGGGTTCGGTCTGTGGCGGCCAATCCCCTGGTGGAGATCGATTCGGTTGTTGATACCCTGCTTAGGGCGTCTGAAGGGTCGGGCGCTTAGCCCTTCTACCGCCAGGTCTGCGGAGTCGCAGTCCCAATCGAGCGGGCGGGAGGTGTTTTCCCTAGCAGGGACAATCAGTTCACGCGAACCGCCTGGCCCGGATAGATGGTGCTGCGGGGGTTCAGGTTGTTGATTTGGAGAAAATCATTCAGCGCCATGTTATGCTTTCGGGCGATGAGGTAGGGGCTGTCGCCCTGCTGCACGTGGTAGGTCTGCGATCCGTTGGCCGGTTGTGTCGAGGCGCTTTGTGTGGCAGGGATCCGCAACACCTGATTGATCTGCAGCCGGGTTGTCGAGAGCTTGTTCACCTCCTGGATTTTTTGGGTGGTCGTGCCGTAACGCTTGGCGATGATCCAGAGCGAATCCCCGCTTTTGACCACATGGCGTTGGTTCCACACTGCATTTGAGGGTGCGGCGGCCTGGGTTTGGGCCACGACCACTCCGCGCTGGGGGATCTTGAGTTGTTGACCGGTGACAATATAGCCAGACCGTTTCAAGTTGTTGGCGGCCATAATTTTCTGGACGCTGGATCCGTAGCGCCGGGCGATGGTGGACAGGGTCTCCCCCGGTCTGACCCGGTGACTGACGAACGCCTGTTGGGGTGGTGTGGAAACCGGAATCCGGTCAATGGAGGCCAGCAACCGCTCTGTTTTGCCAACCGGCAGCCGCAAGGAATAGGTGTCCGGGGGCAAGAGGCTGTGGCGAAGCTCGGGGTTCAGGCCCCGGAGGGTGTCGAGGGTGACCCCGGTGGCCGCCGCCATATCCTTCAGATGGGCCTGGCGTCGGATCTCCAGCGTTTCGAAAGCCAGGGGCGGGTCGACCGCAGCGTCGGCCAGTCCGTATTGGTCTAAATTTTCAATGATGTGCACCGCTGCCAGAAAGCGGGGCACATAGCGGGCGGTTTCCTGGGGCAATCGGCCGTAAAGATCCCAGAAGTCGTCCAGATAATTGATGTTTTGGGTTCGAATCACATGCAGGACCCGGCCCTCGCCGCAATTGTAAGCGGCCAGGGCTGTCGACCAATCCCCGAATATGCCATGCAGCTCTTGGAGGTAGGCGATGGCCGCATCGGTGGATTTTTCGAAATCCATGCGCTCATCAACCAGCTGATCCCTTTTCAAACCAAACTTGTAACCGGTGGACGGGATGAACTGCCACAATCCCAAGGCCCGGGCGTGGGAGAGGGCCCGCACCTTGAATCCGCTCTCGATCAGCGGGAGCCAGGACAGTTCAGCCGGCAGGCCCGCCGCTTCCAGCTTTTCGAGGATCATGGGCCGGTAATTGCCGGAGCGTCGATAGGACTCAATAAAAAAGGTTCGCTCCGCTCCCCGGGTGAACCGGTCGATCTCTCTTTGGATATTGGCGTTGATTTCGCGCGGGATGGCATTGTGGTTGCCGTTGACGACGATATTGCGGGATGCGTAGATCTCAAGGATGCGTTTGGAAATCAGAAAGCGCAGGTCTTCCTTTTGCTGAACCAGGTCGGCCGAGTCGTCCGGTTCAACGTTCAAGATCAGCGAATAAGCCCTGTCCAGCGACTCCAGGGCATTTTCGAGCTCACCTTTTTGCCAGAACTCCTGGGCGACTCGACAAAAATCAAGCGCTTCGTCCAGCTGCAACTGAATGTCCGGGGCAAAGGGATCGGGCTGGATGACCGCCGTGACATCGGAATCGTCCATGGGCAATTCCACCATCTCCGGGATATCCGTTGGTTGGCCGGCCAGATCAGGGGCATTGCGCCGGGTGGCCTCCGGCAGCAGCTGGGCAGGCAAGGCGGGCATGGCGGCAATGGCCTCGACCCGGGGTGATTCCGTGGGCGCCGGTGCGGGGGCAATCGCTGGGGCGTCCACGATTGGATCCGCAACGTGATGGGCACAGCCCGGTATCACCATTAGAGTCAAACACAGAATCGCTCGGGCAATCGGTTTTGAAAAATGGGTAGTCAACACGCAACCCTTCCTATGGTGAGTGGGTTCGTCAGCGGAACCCGTACACAGGCTCCATGCCTAATGGTGAACTTGGCAAACATCTTTTTTGGCCGCTCGGTGTAAGGGTCAGTAACACATCTGACGGCGTTGTTGTCAAGTGCTTATGGTTTCGGCAGAAACCAGCTACTACTTTAGGCCCAAAAAAAATCGCAGCCCATGGAATTTTTACTTGAAAAGAACAAACCAGGGGTGTATAGAGTGCATTTTCAGTTATGCCGCCTTCGGTACTTCGGGGCCGATGGCTGATGGTTCTTTCATAAACTCGCTGGCCAGCGTAGCTCAGTTGGTAGAGCTACTGATTTGTAATCAGTGGGTCGGGGGTTCGAGTCCCTCCGCTGGCTCCAGTGTTGACAGCTGGTTCTATGGTGGGGTTCCCGAGTGGTCAAAGGGAACAGACTGTAAATCTGTCGGCGAAGCCTTCGGAGGTTCAAATCCTCCCCCCACCACCATCGCTTTTGGTAAGTTACTGTAGGAGATCACTGGCGGCAGAAAGATCGATCCGGTACTACATGGCTTGCTTGTTTTGCTGGCGTCGGGTGCGCAGCAATTGAGAAGGAGCGTTACGATCACCGTGGTGCTTATGTGAACGCGGGAGTAGCTCAGTTGGTAGAGCTTCAGCCTTCCAAGCTGAATGTCGCGAGTTCGAGCCTCGTCTCCCGCTCCATTGATTTCGAACGCCGATCACGCTTAGCCTGCCCTATCGATCTTGTTTTTGCTGTCCATAAAGCCCACGTAGCTCAGTCGGTAGAGCGCTTCCTTGGTAAGGAAGAGGTTCATCGGTTCGATTCCGATCGTGGGCTCCATGTTTGATCCATTGATTGATTCCAAAAAACGAAATCGCAAGCAGATGTCCATTCATGGGAGGTTGTAAAAATGGCGAAGCAGAAATTTCAGAGGACGAAGCCGCACGTAAACGTAGGGACCATCGGGCATATTGACCATGGCAAGACGACCTTGACGGCCGCGATCACGAAGATGAGCGGTTTGAAGGGGCTGGCCGATTTCGTTCCCTTTGATCAGATCGACAAGGCGCCGGAGGAGAAGGAGCGTGGGATCACCAT
>JAWOIA010000231.1:0-8256 GCA_046484885.1 Desulfosarcina sp.
TTCGAAAACACGGGTGTAACTGCGGCGGGAATCGGTGAAATCAAGACGCACCTGGCGTACCAACGAGCAGGCCGAACACCATACCCGCTGGATCGCCAATACGATCCAAACCGTTTTTTTACCAATGGGAAGGCTGCGGAATCGGCGCTCGGCGGTCCCTCTACGAATCACCTTGCGGCAGTTGCAGACGGGACAGCGGATTTTCTTGGGTTGCATTGCCACGGTAAAGAACACCTGACCATTGAGATATTCAGTGCGCAGGTAACGATAGCCACGAAGGCCGAAAGCATGATACAAAAGACTGGTGGACATGAGGGTCTCCTTTTTCTGGATGTTTTGGCGAACACCCAGTGAAAACCCGATTGTCCACTTTTTTTCAAGTCCTTAAGTACGCATTAGCCGGATGAACCTTATTTAGGTTATGGCCACGTCGCTCGAAGTACGTCGAGACGCCATAAATTAGCTGACTCACTATGCTTCCCTCCCTGTGGGGCCCTGGTGGTGGTATCGGGGAAGGCCGGTCAGGATTACCGGCGTTTCGGGCGCGACCCTATCCCCGACATTTTTTATGCTCGGCGTGGTGCGAACCTGATCACATTTTTCGGCGGAATGGAAAGGTCCAGGATTTCGTGCAAACGATGCTCCCACGTGGTCAAGGCCTGGCGTTTTTCGGCACTGTAGCCGTGGCAGTTGTATATCGCCAACAACCCTTGAAGTTTATGCCCCAGCACCTTTTCACCAACGATGTCCGACACGCCCAGTTCTGCCAGTTTAGTGCGTACCGTTCGGCGCAGGTCGTGCGGCGTAAATTTGCTTTCCATCCCCATCTCGGGCCAATGTCGCCCCACGGCCCTGGTCAAGGCCTGCCTGCTGATAGCCTGTTCCAGCTTATACGACGACCTGAAAACGTATTCAGAATCTCCGGAATAGATTCTAGCCTGGTCGATTATTTCAAGGGCCATCGGGCACAGCGGCACCCGCTGCGTTTCTTTGTTCTTTGTCCGGCTGCCGGGGATATTCCACACGGCGCCGGCCTCGTTTTCCTCGCCGATTTCAGCCCAGGTCATGCCGGCCACCTCGCCGGGGCGCTGTCCGGTTAGCAGGATCAGTTTTAACGCCAATTTGGTTAACCTGTAGATGTCCACGGCCTTGTTTTCAAGGTCTATGGCTTCCCATAGGGTCTTGATCTCGGCATCGTCCAGGGTCCGCTTCCTGGGCTTCTCCGGCAGCTTGCGAATACGCGTGCAGGGGCTGTCATCGATCACCCCCCGCTCGGCTGCAAAGTTAAAAAGACGGCTTAGGGCACCATGGACACGGTTCCCGACCACGGGCGCCCGCTCCCGTATCTTATCCAGCAGGAGAACGATGTCTCGCCGCTTTATGTCCGCCACCCTGCGCTTGCCCCATGCCGGTATGGTGTTTGCCTCCAATAGATATTTTGTTTGGTGTCCGCTTTTTTTGTGCCGCAACTCCTGCTCCCACAATTCATCAACCACATCGGCAAAGGTGGGCGCCGCCTTCCGCCTGGCTTTGGCCTCCTGGGCCACCGCGCCCGGGTCAATGCCTTTCTGGATATCCTGCAGGGCCGCGCCATGGCGCTCACGGGCCATCGCCAGGGTGACGCCCGGGTAACCCCCCAGGGTCATGCGCTTACGCATCCCGTCAAAAACATACCGAAATACCCAGGCCTTGGCGCCGGTCGGGTCAACCCGGAGGTACAGGCCGGAGGCGTCAGATAGCTCATATCGGCTTTTCCGGGGGCTCAATTTCCTTATCTGCAGATCGGTAAGTCCCATATTTTAATTCCTTTTTGCCCCAAATTTAGGTGGCCATTTTAGGGGCCATTTCGACCCTGTTAAGGGTGAAAAATGGTGCAACGCTATAAATGGATAAATAGGATGTTTTTATTGAAAAGTCAATATGTTTTGAAGCATGTTGCGGAGGGTTGAAAAGGCGTGAAAAGCATACTTTTTTGAATGGGGTTCAAGGGGTCGGAGGTTCAAATCCTCTCGCCCCGACCAGAACAATTATGGAAAAACCGGGGGTTGCACACTTGATGCAACCCCTCTTTTTTTGGCCATTCCGCCTGGAGTACAAAATGGGGTAAACGGTTGCAATCCATAAGGGACACTAAAAAAATATCAAAAAATGTGCAATATCTAAAAAAGTGGCAACGCCCTTAAATTTCTAAGATTCGAACTCAAAAGAATGGCGGCAAAGACGTCACGGTCGACATTGCCACCGGACACCACCACAGCAACTTTGCGGCCGGCGATCCGGTGCCGCTCCTGGCTGGCAGCCGCAACCCCGGCCGCGCCGGCGCCTTCGCAGACATTGTGGGTACACTCAAAGAGCAGGCGCATGGCGCTTGCGATCTCGACATCGGTCACCTGAACGATACGGTCGACGCCCCGCCGGATTACTTCCAGTGCAGCCGGCTCCGGTGTGCGGCAGGCCATACCATCGGCCAGTTCCGTAGTCGCCGGACACGCGATCAGGCGACCGGCGCTAAAGGATGCTGCGTAAGCGGGAGCATGCGCGGACACTACCCCGACCACCTCGGTTCTCAGGCCGAGAGCATCCCGCGCGGCCAGCATGCCGCAAATGCCTGAGCCGAGGCCAATGGGCACGTAGGCGATATCCAGGTCGGCAACCGCCTTGAGCAACTCCACGCTGTAGGTCGCCACTCCGGCGACCAGCAGCGGGTGAAACGACGGCACCATGTGCAGCGACCGCTCCCCGGCAAGGATCGCTGCGTGTTCCCGGGCGGACTGGAAGTCGTCCCCGTGCTCAATCAATTCAACGCCGAGCGCACGCATGGCGGCATTCTTTTCCACACTGTTGCCGTGAGGCACAACGATAACGGCCGGAATCCCGTAGCGGCGCGCGGCAAAACCCACCGACTGACCATGATTGCCGCGCGTGGCACTGATCACGCCGTTGGGCATCTTCCCCGATTGCGCAAGATGCGCAAAATAAGTCAGTCCACCCCTAATTTTAAAGGCTCCGACAGCAGTATGGTTTTCATGCTTGACCCATACTTCAGTTCCCAGACGGTCGCACAGGAGCGGCCAGCAATACTGTGGAGTCGAGGCCTGAACCGCATAGACGATACTTGCCGCCGCTTCAATGTCAGTAAGACTTATTTTCACAACCCTGCCTCATCGTTTTATCATTCATCCGTCGCCCCGATGTCGCCACACAAAATGACGCCATTCGTTGAGACGGGAATACCAACAATGATGCCAAACAGTCAATGATTGAACAGACCTGGGTACGGTGAAAGAAAACCGGCCCATCGATCCGATCCTGGTCCAAGCGGCGGATGAGCCGCTAATCTGGCATGCAGTTTGTGGTCAATGCAATCTGAGACGTTGATTATCAGATCATAGCCTTGCCACCAGTTATCCTTGATAGACCTCTTTGAAGGGTGGGCAGTTAGCATATGTCAGGCTCTCCAAAATCACGCCTACGCAGCAGCCTTGCGATGCGTTTTCGATAACAAAACCAATGTAAAGCGTCAGGAGCAGACTTGACCGCTTTCTCGATCCGGACAGCAAAGCGCCCTACCGCTTTCTCATCAGCGAAGTGGCCGAGATCCAGGTCGTGGACGAGTATGCGGTCCGACTGGTCCTGAACCGGCCGTTTGCACCGATTATTTCCAACCTGTCCCACTCGTTTATCGGCATGCTGAGCCCGGCCTCCCTGGACGGTCTTGAAAAAGGCAAAACCACCGAGGCCATCGTGGGAACCGGCCCCTTTAAGCTGGTGCACTGGGCCAGGGGCGAGCACATTGTGCTGGAAAAAAACACCGACTACTGGGGTTCCGTGCCCAAGATCAATCGGCTGACCTTTAAGTTCGTTCCCGAAGACGCGGCCCGAATGGTGATGCTCGAGACCGGTGAGGCCCATGCGGTCATGCGTGTGCCGCCTGCTGATGCCGCCCGTCTTGACGCCAATCCCAACATCAGTGTGGTCAACGCCACCAGCGTGCGGGTGATCTACATTGGGTTCAACACCCAAAAGGCACCGTTTGACAACCCCAAAGTCCGCCAAGCCATGAACTATGCCGTAAACAAGCAGGCCATCATCGACACCATCCTCGCCGGCGTCGGCAATCAATCAACCGCGCCGGTTGTCCCAAGGCCCGGTTTGCCGTTGGCTGCAGAGCGGTAAACCGGGCGCTGGCTGTTCCGGTGCGTCCATTCCGATCGTTTCATTCCGGTTGGCCTGAACCCCTGCAACGCCACAACGAGTTTGCTCTCCCGCTGATGGTCAGGGGGAGGTGGCATTCAAAGGTGAACCTGTGTACGGTTACATCATGCGACGGCTGCTGCTGACGGTGCCGGTGGTTGTCGGTGTATCGATCCTTATCTTCCTGATAATCCGTTTGATCCCCGGAGATCCGGCGATTGCGATTGCCGGCGTTCACGCCAGCAACGAGTATATTGAGCAGATACGCAAAGATCTTTATTTGGACCGCAGCCTTGCGGTTCAGTACGCCATCTTTGTGCGCAACCTGGCGCGGGGTGATCTGGGCAACTCCACCATGACCCGTCGACCGGTGGTGGTTGAATTGCGCGAGCGCTTTCCCCGAACCGTGGAACTGACCCTGCTCGCGATGTTGATCGCCTCGGTGGTGGGCATTTCGGCGGGCATCATTTCGGCTACACGGCGATACTCGATCTTCGACAACATCAGCATGCTGGTGGCTTTGTTCGGCGTCGCCGCCCCTGTCTTCTGGCTGGCATTGATGCTTCAGCTCCTGTTTGCGGTTCACCTTGGCTGGCTGCCCGCCACCGGACGAGGCACCTTCCGGCATTTGATCCTGCCGGCGATTACCCTCGGCCTGGCCTCGGCCGGATTGATCGCACGCATTACCCGTTCGAGCATGCTCGAGGTTTTACGGCAGGATTTTATCACTACTGCGCGCGCCAAAGGCCTGACCGAGAAAGTGGTCGTCTACAAACATGCGCTCAAGAACGCATTAATTCCAGTGGTAGCCATCATGGGCCTTCAGTTTGGGATTCTCCTTGGCGGCGCGGTTCTCACCGAAACGGTCTTTGCCTGGCCGGGGGTCGGGCGGTTGCTGGTCGACTCCATTTTGGCCCGCGACTATCCGGTGGTTCAAGGAGCGGTGCTGGTGCTGGCCGTCACCTTTGTACTGATCAACCTGATTGTGGATCTGATCTACGCCTTCCTCGACCCCCGCATCAGTTATCACGCCAGAGAAAGCGAGTAGCCAATGGCCGATACGGGCCAAACCGTGGTCTCCCAGGCTCAGGATGTGGCTGAACGTTCCGAAGGCGAGTTGCGGGCGGTATTGCGGCACCTGCGCAAGAACCGGATCGCCATGTTCGGCTTTGGCATCATTTTGCTGTTCATTGTCTGCGCCGTTTTTGCCCCCCTGATCGCCGCCTACGATCCCATCGCCACCGACCTTGGCAATGCCTTGAAGAAACCGTCGGCACAGCATTGGTTCGGCACCGACGAACTGGGGCGGGACCTGTTCAGCCGCATTTTGTTCGGTGCCCGCATCTCACTGGTTATCGGGTTGATCTCAGTGGCGATCGGGCTGGCCGTGGGTGTGCCGATCGGGGCTTTGACCGGCTATTTCGGCGGCAAGCTCGATCTGTTTGCCCAGCGGGCCATTGATATCATGATTGCCTTTCCCGGGATTCTCCTGGCAATCATTGTCGTGACGGTGCTCGGCGTGGGGGTTGAGAACGTGATGATCGCCACCGGGATCGCTTCGGTTCCGGTTTACGCCCGGTTGGTGCGCGGTTCGGTCCTATCCATCAAGAAGCTGGGCTATATTTCCGCGGCCAAGGCACTGGGCATTGCTGAGGCGACGATCATCTTCGGCCATGTCCTGCCGAACAGTTTCAGTCCGGTGATTGTTCAGTCGACCTTCCAGGTCGCCACCTCAATCCTGTGGGCTGCCGGGCTCGGGTTTCTCGGACTGGGCGCGCAGCCGCCCATACCCGAATGGGGCGCGATTCTCAGCAGAGGTCGGGTCTATATGCGCGTGGCGCCCCATCTGACCACCTATCCCGGGCTGGCCATCTTTTTTATGGTGCTGGGGTTTAATTTGCTGGGTGACGGGCTGCGTGATGCGCTGGATCCGAAGTCGCGCAAATACTGACGGCCTTGAAACCATTCGACTTTTTATGCGCTCATCAAGTGAGCGTTTACGGAAAAGTCGTCCGCAGGCGGTGTTTCCAACGGAGCGCGCATGGCGAACTTGTTAGACGTCCAGGATCTGGTTACCAAATTTTTCACCGACGATGGGGTGGTGAGCGCGGTCGATCACGTATCCTTTTCCGTTAAACCGGGGGAGGTGGTCGGAATTGTGGGCGAGTCGGGCTGCGGCAAAAGCGTTGCCGCACTGAGCATCATGCGCTTGGTCCAGGACCCACCCGGGAAAATTGTGGGCGGCCGGATTCTGTTTCAGGACCGGGATCTTCTGACCCTCAGCGACCGGGATATGCGCGCCATCCGGGGCAATGAGATCGCGATGATTTTTCAAGAGCCCATGACCTCCTTTAACCCGGTCTATACGATTGGGGATCAGATCGGAGAGGCGATTGAGTTGCACCAGGGGCTGAACAAAGCCCAGGTGCGTGCCAAAACGATCGAGATGCTCACGCGGGTCGGCATTCCCCGGCCGGAGGCGGTGATCGATGAATACCCGCACCGCTTCAGCGGTGGCATGCGCCAGCGGGCCATGATCGCCATGGCCCTTTCCTGCAACCCCAAGCTGCTGATCGCCGACGAACCCACCACTGCGCTGGATGTGACCATCCAGGCCCAGATCCTGGAGCTGATGAAGGAGCTGCGGCAAAGCATCAATACGGCCATTGTTTTTATCACCCATGATCTCGGGGTGATCGCCGAGATGGCCCAGCATGTGGTCGTTATGTACGCCGGCAAAGTTGATGAATTCGTAAAAAGTCGCCGTTTCGACGGGTTCGTAAAAAGCCCAAGATCAAGGCTTGCGAGCCGCTAAAGCGAGCAGGCGAGCGAATTGGATAACGATCCCATCCTTACGGCGAACCTTCAGGTTCCATCCTGAGGAATACCGCTATCGCGGGTGCCGTAGGCAGCGTACTTGAGGGTACGCCGCAGTGACGAAGGATGAAGCGTAACGCCGATATTGGGCTTTTTACGAATCCGTCAAAGTTGTCGAGAGCACGGATGTGGTGACCTTGTTCCGGAAGCCGAAGCACCCTTACACCATCGGGCTGTTCAGCTCCAAACCGAAACTCGAAGATGAACAGGAAGTGCTGGCGTATATTCCCGGGGCGGTGCCCAACCCCTTGCACATGCCCTTAGGTTGTCCATTTCACCCACGCTGCGCCAGCGTCATGGACATCTGCCGGCGCACGGTGCCGCCGCAGATCAGCTTAAAAAGCGGGCATTTCATTCGGTGCTGGCTGCACGAGCCGGCGTCGACCGGCGGCGCCGGCTCGGGGAGGACGCCTTGAGAGCAACCGCCGATTTTTTCCAGTCCGCTGATACTATTTCATTCACGCTGCCGGTCCAGCGGTCGATGTCGCTCTCGTTCCAAGGGCTCGTTATCCCGGCGATAATCCACTGATCGACACCCGCCGGATAAGGCCGGGCGTTTAACTCCGTTAAAAAACGGCTCCCCGGCAGCAGGTCGATTTTGGCCTCACCGGCGCCGTCAAGTATGGCCCCCAGCCAGGCGGCCTCACCTTGAATCAAACGGGCCAGATGATCGCGCATTTCGGTAACTACCCGAAATCGAACCAGTTGCGACCCGTGATTAGGTGTTCCCACCATAATGAGCGTACCCACTTCGGGCACCTCCCTGTTTGCGGCCGCTTGACTGAAGTTTATTTCCGGACTGGAGAGCATTTCGCGAGAAACCAGGCCTCCCATGCTGTGGCCCACGACACAAACGCGCTGGACGCCGAGCTTCCTGAGCCCCTTGAGTTCATCGAAAAATAGCCGCGCCGACTCCACGATGGGCTGGTCGTTGGGATAGATCATCAACCACACATTCAGATCATCTTTCACCAACTCCGGCGCGAGATTTTGCCACACCTGGCCGGGATCATCCAGGCCGTGGACCAGGACAACGGATTTTCGGTCCAAAACCGTGTCCTCGGTCATCGGCCGATCCGCATCGAAGGCGAACAGTCCGAACGACCGCGAGATCTTGGCGGCCTGTTGCGGATATCTTTCTTTTACGGTTTCCCGAAATCGGCGGCGCAGTTCCTTTTCTTCCTC
>JAWOIA010000081.1:0-4321 GCA_046484885.1 Desulfosarcina sp.
CCCCATTGTAATGTCAATCCGCCCGCATTGCCGTCATCCCTATCCATGACAACTCTACTGTTCAAATCGGTTTTTCGAGACCGGGCCGGTTGGCACGGACCAGCCCGTTCCTGTTGGATTAAAAAGGAATTTTGACGGAAACGGAGGTGTATCATGATCTCGAACAGGGAAGCTTTCAAGAAGATAACAGATCAATCGGGCAATGCCTATTTGTGTCCCGTCGACAACGATCAGCATCCGGGAAGGGTCGATGGGGAGATCCCTGAGGATTGCGTCGATATCGATACGGTCGGTCGTTATGCCGGGAATATTGAAGTGATTTATGAGGGATAGGTGATGGTGTTGGATATTGAATGAGAATTTCATGAAACGAAGGAGCGCGGCAATGAAAATAGATTTGAAGTGTTTTGCAGGATTGGCTGAAGAAAAAGGCTGTGGCTATGAAAATGCTGCAACCGTTGAAATGCCAACCGGTGCAACGGTGGGCATGATCATGGACGAGAAACAAATACCGACCAAAGCGGTTCGGATCGTTTTTGTGAATGGAAAGATCACCCATGAGGGACATGTGCTGCACGAAGGCGACAGGGTTGCCCTGGCGCCGGCAATTGGCGGGATGTGAAACGTTGCCGGAAATCTGGATTGGATATTATGTCCAGATACCGGGTTCATATTTGACGGGACCCGGGGGTTGGTATATGTCACTGCGGTGTTTGTAGTAGTAACAGAGGATATTGAGGCGGCTACCGGTTTGTTTGAGGGTGGTGCGTCTGCAGAAAAAGTCCTTGAGGATGCGGTATGTGCAGCGGGCGATGCCGGTTTGAAGCCTTATGGTGGTGATGGGTTCATCGCTTGCGGCAAGGAATTGGTTGATTCTCGGGTTCAAACCGGTATGCTCGAAAACCTTACGGTCTCTGAAGGATTCGAACACTTCGTCGTCGATCACCTGCATGGGAGGTGAAAAGCCGAAACGGGCACGGATATATGTTGTTTTTCCGGATCCCGGGGGACCGATGATGTTATAAAACATAGGGGTTTCTCTTGAAAATTTTCATCATGTTCCTGGTACTTGTGACCGCCGCTGCCGTTGTGCTGATGGTCGTTCTGTCCTGCAGTGGCCAAACGCCCAGCGTGAATTTGGTCAATGGCAAATTCCGGTCCTGCCCAAATACCCCCAACTGCGTTTCCAGCGACAGCCAAACGGACCTTGCCAGGATCGACCCACTGGCCTTTCCGGGGGACGCCGATGAAGCGTGGCAACGCTTACAGCAAATCGTTGTCGAAACCGGCGGTCAGATCCAATCCCGGGAAGCGGATTACATCTGGGCGACCTATACCAGTCGTCTGTTCCGCTTCGTGGACGATCTGGAACTGCGTCTGGACAGGGGCGCCGGTGTGGTTCACGTGCGCTCCGCGTCCCGGGTTGGCCGTTCCGATCTGGGCGTCAATCGAAAGCGGGTGGAAACGCTGCGGGAGCGGTTCCAACGGTAAAAGGCGGGCCCCAAACGCCAATGCCATCTTTTCATTGAAAGCGAAGCAGGTCAAAAGGAAAAACGGCAGAAAGCGCCAACATGATTGCCCAGGAGGTGTTTATGGAATTCGGTATGCGGGTTGCTCTGGCACAGGTTGAAACCACATCCGATCCCGCAGTCAACCGGGTAAAAGCAGGGGTATATGCCCGGGAGGCGGCAGCTCGTGGGGCGGACCTTCTGGTGTTGCCGGAGATGTTCATGGGTCTGCCGGTTGCGGACTGCCCACCGGCGGAAATCGTCCGCCGGGATGGCGGTGCTTTCCTGGCAGCGTTGTCCGATTTTGCGAAGGAAGCCGGCATCCATATCACCGCCGGTTGCTGGGAATTGGTGCCTGGACAGCAGCGTGTATACAACACCGCTGTCACGGTTTCACCCAGCGGGGAGCAGGTGGCAGCCTACCGCAAGATCCATCTGTTCGATGCGCTCAATGTCCGTGAATCGGATACCATGCTGCCGGGTGATGCGCTGCCGCCGGTGGTGGAGATTGCCGGTGTACGGGTGGGGTTCGCCATCTGCTATGACTTGCGATTTCCCGAGCTGTTTCGTTACCTGGCGCTGCAGGATGCGCAACTGATTGTCATTCCTTCCGCATGGTATCAGGGCCCTGTAAAGGAGACCCATTGGCTTACCCTGTTGCAGGCCAGGGCTATCGAGAACACCTTATATGTGGCTGGCGGCAACCTCGTTGGACCGTCATTCTGCGGGCGCAGTGCGTTTTTCGATCCGTTCGGGATTCAGGTGGCCGGTGCCGGGGAGGTGGAAACACTGCTGGTGGGTGAAATCCGGCCCGACCGGATCGGATTGATTCGGGACAAATTGCCTGCTTTAAAGAATCGAAGGATGTCTGTTGCGCAAACGATATCGGTTTCGTGATTGAGGGTGGTGTGTTGAAGGTTGGTTGGGCGGTTGGTTGGTTGGACGGTTGGACGGTTGGTTGGTTGGACGGTTGGTTGATTGGTTGGTGGGTTGTGAGTGTGATTGTGGAATCGGTATGGGGCGGACCCGTGGGTCCGCCCATTTGCGTTGGTATGATGTTGTTTGGGATGTCTTGCTTGTCGTGTTAGACGCGTTTGAAGGTTTTTTTGGGAAAGAAGCAGTAGGGACATTGATCGGGCGCTGCTTTTCCGTAGTGGACGTGGCCGCAGATCCGGCAGCGCCAGGCGGTTTGGTCCGAATCGTTTCCTTCCACATGGGGATCCCGGTCGCGATGGATGGGCATATCCTCGAGGGGTGGTAGAATGGGTTTGTACCCGTTGAGGGCGTAGCCGGAGACGATGTGGCGCTGGACCTCACTGGTGCCTTCATAAATCCTGAACAGGCGGATATCCCGCAACAATTTTTCAATTGGGAACATTTTTGTGTAGCCATAGCCACCGAAAATCTGCAACGCTTCGTTGGCGACCTCCAGGGCCGCCTCCGTGGCATAGAATTTGGCGATGGAGGCGGCAATGGTGGGATCCATGTCCTTGTCGGCTTCCCAGGCCGCTTTCCATACCAGCAGGCGGGAGGTTTCCACCTTTTGGTACATATCGGCGATTTTGTGCTGAATGGCCTGAAAGTTGGCAATCTGGGTGCCGAAGGCCTGTCGCTTTTTAGCGTAATCGATGGCCAACTCCATGGCCGAGCGGGCGGCGCCGATGGCAAAGGCCCCGATGGCCGGGCGGGTGCGCGCGAAGGTCTGCATGGCCAGCACGAAACCCTCCCCCGGCGGGGCCAGTATGTTCTCTTTGGGCACCCGTACGTTTTTGAAGTGAATCCCGGCGGTGTTGGAGCCCCGCTGGCCCATTTTGGGAATTTTGTGGCCGACGGTCACCCCGTCCCACCCCCGTTCCACAAGAAATGCGGCGATTCCTTTGTGTTGGGCGTCCGGGTCGGCGGTGGCGAACACCGTGATGTAGTCGGCGATGCCACCGTTAGTGATCCAATATTTGGTGCCATTGAGAATGTAGTCCTCGCCGTCCTTTTCGGCCCGGCAACGCAGGCCGGCCACGTCCGAGCCCATGGTGGGTTCGGACGTGGCAAAGCAGATCAACTTGAATGCCTTGCGCAGCTTCGCCAGTATCTTCTTTTTGAGGGGTTCGTTTTTCGAGAGAATCAGCGGTTCCATGCCCAGGGAGTTGTCAAAAAGGGAAGTGGCCAATCCCGGGCAGGCGGCGGCAAACTCCTCGGTGACCACCACGCTTTCGATCAATCCCCAACCCTTACCGCCGTAAGCCTTGGGGATACCTCCATTGATCAGCCCGCTATCAAAAGCCTTTTTAAGCAGCGGAACCGGCGTGTCGTCGATCTCATCGTAATATGCAGCCACCGGCAGGATTTCATCGAGGGCAAAGGATCTGGCCTTTTTTTGCAGCTTCACCTGTGCAGGGGTGAGGGTGAAATCGAGCATTGAGGACCTCCTATGTTTAAATTTGAATGGGGTTTCAGTGCCTGCCCGCGAGTATCTCCCCGGCCCAGGCAGGCAGTGGATCGGTAGCCCAGACACATACACCTTGCCTTACGATGGCGATTTGGCGGAAAGGATCGCTGTGCAGCGAGTTGTCCAGGAAACGCGCTTCATCCACCAACGGCAACGCCAAAGTAAAATTTTTGATGGTTCTGGGAATCCGAGCGCGGATTTTTTCAGGGGGTACGTCATGCCCACCTTCAGAGACCCGCTGGTGAACTCGGGCTTCGTTGAGGCGGAATTGCTGCCCTTCCTCTGCCTGTCGGAGCGGTTCTTTCAGCACGCGGTCGGGACGAGTGCCGGTTCGCTCTCGCCGCGCACCAACTGGAGCAGCCTCGCCAGC
>JAWOIA010000194.1:0-22191 GCA_046484885.1 Desulfosarcina sp.
AAAACAGCCTAAGAAATCAGTAGGATACAGACCGAGAACCGTGGTCTGCAAAACCTCCATTCTCCGGTTCAAATCCGGATGCCGCCTCCATAAAATCCTCGAAATCGTTACAAATTTCATTTTTCAAGCGGTCACTTTTTGGTTGCGGGTTGGTTGCTAGTGGCTGCATTGGCATGCACCGGATTACATTCCCTTCTTCCTCAGTTCCACCGCATCTCCCGTCTGCATCCTCCTGATGGTATCCTGTACCATCTGGGTTTCGCGCATTTCGGGGAGCCTGTATCGTTCGATTGCCTTTGATGTGTGCTTGGATCCATGCCTTTCTCCAGCAGCCTGAATAGCTGATCACCACCTCGGCGTAGCGCGGATTGAACTCCCGCACCTTGGCGTCGAGCAGATCGTCGAAGAAGAGGGAACGGTTCCGGGCGCGGTCGGCGGGCGGCACGGCAGGGTCAAACCCGCGCCGTTGCTCGGCTTCCTCGCGGGACACAAACATCCAACCGATTGCCTCGGCGTATGCGAGGATCCGGGCTTGGACGGTTTTATGCTCGCCTGGCTTCATGAGTAGTGTTTCAGATTCAACGTACGTTGAATTTTTTCGCGCCCGACATCGGGCACGCCTGCCTTTTCTGCAAACGATCTCCATTTCGATACCGTCGCCTGCACATCGGCAACGATTTTCGCAGCGCGCCCCCGTTTCATCGAAGCAGTCTTTGCGCAGGCGTTGAAGTCCTCCAGCGTGAAATTGTCGCGCTTTCCATTCATCGTCATCTGATGGCTTGCCGTCCACGCACCCGCAGGGTTAAAGCTGTAGGTCATATCAAAGGCCGGTGATAGCGACCACTCACCGGATTTATTCATCAGGAAGGCAATATTCTTGACGTGGTCGTCCTGATTGCGGGCCACGATGTTAAATACCATGCGCCGAAACAGTTGCTCGATGGCCTGCATTGGCAACTGCAGTTGCCGCATCACCAGCAACGCCTGCTCATAGCTGTAAGCGCCTGCCATATTGAAATCGTAGTGCGCGAGGGCGCAGAGTGACTGCATGTGCAGTTTTTCGCCGGCAGCAAGACGATCAAAGCGGCGCGTCATGAAATGCGACCGGCCATTCTCTTTAAACAGCCTGCATTCACTGATTTCAATGCCACATTCAAGCGCCATCAGGTAATACGCATACTCGATCACCCCGTAGCCTTTTGGGTCTTCCAGTTCCTTATCCTTATTGCCACTAACGCCGTCAAATTTCAGTAGCCAGTATTCAAATCCCTCGCCGGCTTTGACCTGGCCAGACCGCACTTCATTGGTTTTCGGGTTCCAGGCGATAACCGCCTTCGCCCTCGCGCCGCCGGCGGATGTTCCCACGCGCAGAATATCCCTTAGCGCATCTTCTCTGCCTTCAGCCGCAAAACACGCCTGCAGATTATTCCGGTTGGTCAATACCTCCGATGCAAGCTCAACTAGCTTGCCGACCTCAATGGGTGTGGTCTGCTTTGCCCTGGGGCCGATGGCGGGGGCAAATTCCAGCGCACCCATGCCGCGTTCGCCAGTATAGCAAAGCCGCTCAACCGCGTTGAAGGAATCCGGTTGCCGCCCCTGCGATGCCAGCCAGGCATCAAGCAGCGCGTTGCCAAATTTGTCAGGCAGCGAGTCGGCCAGCAGGCCAGGCAGCCCAAGAAATGTCGGGCGAGAAAGCTCGGGGAACCGGTACACGCGTCGGGACAGCGGCATCACAATCGGCGCGACTTGAATGCCACTTCGCGCGAATGCTGCATCGTATTCAAAGCTGGCGACTTCCTCCCCATCCTGCAGTGAGACAGCGCCGATGGTTTTACCCCACAGCCTGACTTCGGCAAGCATGCTCATGGCTTCTCATCCCAGCGCCATGGCTTGTCGGTCGCCTTTGCGGCACGTCGACCCGGAGCCCGTTGTCGGACCTTGCCCTTGCGCTTTAATAAATCCATCGGTCTGGACCCGGACTCAGGAATCAGGCTATCCAGCGCTGATGCGGCGTCCAGCACCCGCAGCACGCGAACCAGGGTGGTCAACTGCGACGTTTGTCCTGCCTCCATACGCTCGAGGGTGCGCTTGGCGATACCCGCCTGTTCGGCCACAGCCGCCTGGGTCAGCTGCAATTCAACCCGGCGAGCGGCAATACGTGCGCCCAATTCGGCCAGCACGGCATCATCTGTAAGTAAACTGGTGATTTTCATAGTCGTTATATATTTCGAATATGTCGGATAAATTTCCATATTTCGTCAGTCATTGCGATATATAGCTTAACAATCGTTTTTAGTCAAGTCGCAATAAATGGCGATATAATGATTTTTATCGCACATAGTCGCAAATTGTTACGATATATATTTCTTACTTTTTGAGCTCGCCCCGGTTGCCGTAGATGTCGGTGTGCAGATGGCGGAACTGCCCGTAGGGGAGTCGGGTCGGACCAAAGGGAGTCGGGTCGGACCAAGATAACACTTTGATTTTCTGACAGATAGGCGGCAGAACCATCCTCAAGTAGCCCCTATGACCATCATTTGGGCCCTGAAAACGCGGTTATAGGAATTCCGCGTGCGGCACGCGCGCATCGGCAGTTTATCCCTGGGCAGGTCTGGCATCTGACCCATCCCTGCCACAAGCGGGAGTTTCTGCTTAAATTCGCCCGGGATCGCGGGCGTTGGCTGCACAGTGGCTCTATCAGGCCAAGAGGCGGTATGGGCTTACGGTCCTGGATTACTGTGTGACATCCAAGCACGTGCATCTCTTGGTCCACGACAGCATTGGTGGCGATGGGATCGTCCAATCGGTTCAGTTGCTGGCCGGCCGCACCGGGCAGGAGTCCAACCAGCGCAAGCATCGCAAGGGGGCCTTTTGGGAGGACCGCTACCATGCCACGGCCATCGAGGGCGGCGAGCATCTTCTACGCTGCGTGGTCTGCATCGATTTGAACATGGTGCGGGCCGGGGTGGTGGCCTACCCGCTGTTTGGTCCGACCCCACCCAACCCACATCTATGTGTTCAAGATCGCTTTGCCCCGACTGGCCGACCTCGCTCAAAAAAACCCGGGTCCTCCTTTTCACACACCACTGTCATCTAGTGGAACTGGCCCGACCGACAACCGCCTCCCGGGCGGACATGGCGTTTTATACGCTGGGCCGATAGGCGATTGCGTGCGCCAAGCCGATTTGGGGCGCCTTCCCGGCGCTTGCCCGAACCATCTTGAAATAAAAGCCAAAACCGTATAGACAGGAGCGGCGAGAGGCCTTTCTTGCCTTGATTGCCATCCGGGCCGGCGCCCGTCAGGCCGCGGCCCGGCACCGGGGTATGGGAAACGCCGCCCAGGGATCGGCCCTGTCCGCCCGGGAATCATTTGGCATGCGCACACAAGAGTGAGCCGTCATGGTGACGTTTAAAAAATGTGTCGGGACCGGTATTTTGTCAGCCATGCTGGTTCTTTTCGGCTGGCAGCTCATCAGCAAACTGGTGGCATCCCGTGATGGGGCCGATCATCGTCCCGTCCAGGCGCCGGTGGCGGTCGAGGTGACGGCGGTGCAGCAGGGCGCCATTGAGGATGTGGGGGTGTTTACCGGATCGCTGCTGCCAACGACCCGGTTCGTTCTGGCGCCCAAAATCGCGGGGCGGCTCGAACGGATCCTGGTGAATATCGGCGATCGGGTCGAACCCGGGCAATTGCTGGCGGTATTGGATGACGAGGAGTACCGCCAGCAGGTCAGTCAGGCCGAGGCCGAGCTGGAAGTGGCTCGGGCCGCCCTCGAGGAGGTTCGTGGCACCCTGGTGACCAGTAAGCGGGAATTCGAGCGCACCGTGGAACTGCGCAAAAAAAAGATCGCGTCCGAATCGCAGCTGGATGCTGCCGAATCCGACTACAACACCCTGCGGGCCCGATTGCGGGTGGCCCTGGCCCAGGTGGAACAAAAAGAGGCCATGCTGCGCATCGCCGAGGTGCGGCTGCGCTACACCCGGATTCAAGTGCCGGAAGGCAATGGCGGTATACGCGTCGTGGGCGAGCGCTTTGTGGATGAAGGCGCACTATTGGCACCCAACACGCCCATCGTCTCGGTTCTGGATATCACCCGGCTCAATGCGGTCATCCATGTCATTGAGCGCGACTATGCCAAAATTCAACCGGGCCAGGTGGCCATCATCACCACCGATGCCTTTCCAAACGATTTTTTTTCCGGACGCGTGGCCCGCATCGCGCCGGTGTTGAAGGAACAATCCCGCCAGGCCCGGGTCGAAATTGATATCGCCAATGAGGACATGCGGTTAAAACCCGGCATGTTCGTAAGAACCCAACTTCAATTTGCGGTTCACGAAAACGCCGCCACGGTGCCGATATCGGCCCTGGTGACCCGCGATGGCACTCAAGGCGTGTTTCTGGCCGACCGCCAAGAGCTGATCGCACGTTTTGTTCCCGTTAGGCTGGGTATCGTCACCAGCGACCGTGCCGAGGTGCTGGACCCGTCCCTGAGCGGTGAGGTGGTGACCCTGGGCGTTCATCTGATGGTCGACGGTGCTGCTATCATCATACCCGACAGCCGGGAAGGGGCGGCCTCTGCGGCCGAGCAGACATGAACATTTCAACCTTTGCGGTCCAGCGCCCCATCATGACCGTGATGGCCGCCCTAATTGTGATTGTCATCGGCCTGATCTCCTTATGGCGGTTGGCCATCGACCTGATGCCCGATATCACCTATCCGACCCTGAGCATCAGCACTCAATACGGCAATGCAAGCCCCGAGGAGATGGAGGAGCTGATCACCCGGCCGGTTGAAGAGGCCGTGAGCGCCGTTCCCGGGGTGGAACAGGTGACCTCCATATCCGCCGAAGGCCAGAGCAGTGTGCGGGTCACCTTTGCCTGGGGAACCGACCTGGACGCGGCCGCCAGTGATCTACGCGACCGCCTGGACCGTGTGATTCCACGTTTGCCGGAGGATGCCGACCGACCGGTGCTGCGCAAATTCGATCTGGCCTCCTACCCCATCCTCATTCTGGGGGTTTCGAGCAACCTGGACCCCATTCAGGTTCGGGACATCATCGACAACCAGATCAAGCACCGTATTGAACGCATACCGGGCGTGGCTTCGCTTGATATCCGCGGCGGCCTGGAGCGTGAAATCCACGTCAATCTGGATCCCCAGAAAATCAAGGCCCTGGATGTTGCCGTCGATCAGATCCTGCAGCGCATCCGGGCCGAGAACATCAACCTGCCGGCCGGTACCATCCAGCAGGGCCTGCTGGACATCACCATTCGCACCCCCGGTGTCTATACCCACCTGGACGAATTACGCAACACGGTCGTGGCCATCCGCGACGGCGCTCCGGTTCAACTCCGGGAGGTCGCCCATGTGGAGGACCGCTGGGAAAAAGTTTCCCGCATCATACGGGTCAACGGCAAGCCCGGGGTCCGGCTGGCGGTCAACAAACAGTCGGGAAAAAACACGGTGGAGGTCGCCGAGGGAGTGCGCAGCGAGGTCGAACGGATCAATCAGGAAATCCAGCAGTTGACCATCATCCCCATTATCGATACGTCCGCCTATATCAAGCGCTCCATCTCCAATGTGGGTCGGTCAATTTTTTACGGGGGTTTCCTGGCGGTTTTGGTGTTGCTGATGTTTCTGCGCAATATCGCCAGCACGGCCATCATCTTCACCACCATTCCCATCTCGGTGGTGGCTACGTTTGCGCTGATGTATTCCGGTGGGTTCACTCTCAATATTATGACCTTGGGCGGATTGGCGCTGGGTGTCGGTATGCTGGTGGACAATGCCATCGTGGTGCTGGAAAACATCTTCCGGTTGCGCCAGCAGGGCCATGGGTCTATCGCCGCCGCCATCCAGGGCAGCCAGGAAGTCCGGGCCGCCGTCATTGCCAGCACCATCACCACGCTGGTGGTTTTCCTGCCCCTGGTGTTCGTCCGTGGAATGTCCGGCATCATGTTCAAGCAGCTGGCTTTCGTGGTCAGTTTCGCCCTGGCCTGTTCACTGACCGTGGCCCTCACGCTGGTGCCCATGCTGGCCTCACGGATGAGCGTTCCCCTTACCGCGACCGATCCTACCGGCCGCCCTTTGCGTCGCGAGGGGTTGCCGGGTGGCATCGAGGGGTTTTTTCTCCGCCTGGAAGATCGCTACCGACGCCTGTTGCGTTGGACCCTGGCCCATCGCGGCGCCACCCTCGGCGGCGCCTTTGTTTTGCTGGCCGGGTGCCTTACCCTGATTCCGCTGGTGGGTGTGGAGTTGATGCCCGCCACGGATGAGAGCGAGGTCCGGGTGACGGCGGAGATGGCCGTGGGCACCCGTTTGGAGGTGGTGGACCGCACTTTTGAACAGATTGAAGCCATTGTCTATGCATCCGTGCCGGAGATTGCAAACACCGTGTCGTTCATCGGCGGATCGACCTGGCAGGCGCGGGGCGGCAATGCCGGCGAGATGCGCATCGCCCTGGTGCCGGTCAGCCAGCGCAGCCGCTCCAGCGAAGCGATCGCCCACGATCTGAGACAGAGACTGAGCGGCCTGCCCGGTGTCCGTATCCGCACGCGGGCCGGGCAGGGGCTTTTCATTATGCGCATGGGGGCCCAGGGGGACGACCGCATCCAGGTGGATGTGCGCGGCCACGACCTGGAGACCGCCGATTCCCTGGCGCGCCGGGTGGCGTCCTTGATTGCGGCTGTGGACGGGGTTACCGACACCCATGTCAGTCGTGAGACCGGCACCCCCGAAGAGCTGGTCATTGTGGATCGGGCCAAGGCCGCCGATATGAAACTGACGATTTCGCAGATTGCCACCATGCTCCAGACGGTGCTGTCCGGTACTTCGGCCGGCACCTACCGCGTGGGGGGCAGTGAGTACACCATTTTGGTCAAACTGGAGGAGGCGGAGAAAAAGTCTCTGCGCGAAATCCTGGATCTGCCGATCACCAACGCCGACGGCGAGCCGGTCATCCTGCGCAATGTGATCGCCACCGAGCCCCGGCGCGGGCCGGTGTTTATCGAGCGCAAGGACCAGGGGCGCGTAATTTACGTGACGGCCAATTTTGCCGACCGGGATATGGGAGCCATTCTCGCGGATGTCCGCCAAGTTTTGGAGAGCATCCCGGTGCCACGGGATTTCAGTACGCCCCTGGGCGGGGATTATCAAGAGCAGCAGAAATCGTTCCGTGAACTGCAGCTGAGTTTCGTGCTGGCCCTGGTGCTGGTTTACATGGTGATGGCCTCGCTCTACGAGTCGCTGCGCGATCCGTTCGTGGTGATGTTTTCGGTTCCCTTTGCGGCCATCGGTGTGATCCTGATGCTGTTCATGACCGGCACGACCTTTAATGTGCAGTCCTATATCGGTTGCATCATGCTGGGCGGCATCGTGGTCAACAACGCCATCTTGTTGGTGGATCACATCAACCTGCTGCGCCGGCGTGACGGGATGCCGATGGCTGCGGCCATCGAAGAGGGCGGCCGGCGGCGGCTGCGGCCGATCCTGATGACCGCCGCGACTACCATGCTGGCCATGACGCCGCTGGCCTTGGGGCTCGGTGAGGGCAGCGAAGCCCAGGCCCCCATGGCTCGGGCCATTGTCGGCGGTCTGCTCAGTTCGACCTTCATCACCCTGATCGTAGTACCGGCAGTCTACTCGTTGATCGCTAGCAAGCAGCCGGTACGTGAAGCGGGTCAACCGGACCCGGCGGCAACGGAAGCGTCCAGCCAAGCGTTGCCCAAGGAAATCTCGCGATGACCGGCTGTTTGCGCACCCTTTCCGCACTGATCCTGATAGCCTTGTTTGCGGCCCCGATCAAAGCCTTTCCGGCCGCTGACCACCTGACGTCCCAGTCCCGCCCGGCGGCCGGTGGCCCGGTGCGATCGGTTCAATCTTCCAACGGCGCCCCAAACCAGGCCGCGCTGGAAATCACGCTGGTCGAGGCCATTCTCATGGCCCTGGAAAACAACCGCTCCCTGGCGCTGCAGCGCATCGCCCCCGCAATAACGCAAAGTTTCGAAGAGGAAGCCCGCGCCGCCTTCGACCCTGTCCTGTCGGCTGGCGCGCACACGCAGCGGTCGCAGGGCCGGGTCTCTTCCGCCCCGGGCCGCACGACCGACAGCCTGGTCGGCACCAGCCATCACGGATTCATTGCTCTGGACTCTTTTTTCCCCGCCGGCACGTGGGTTTCGGCTGAAGCCAGCACCAGTCGCACCGATTCAGATTTTCAAAACGATGCGCTGGCTTCCACGCGCCTGGGAGTGTCCGTGAGTCAGGCGCTTCTGCGCGGTTTCGGGCGCGATGTCAATCTGGCGCTGCTGCGCCAGGCCCGGTTGGAAACCGACATCAGCCGGTATGAACTGCAAGGCTTCAGCGAAGCACTGGTGGCCCAGGTCGAGACCCTCTATTGGGATTACGCCCTGTTTCTGCGGGAGATCGAGATTGTTCAGGAGAGCTTGAAACTGGCCGAACAGCAACTGGCCGACACCGAAGCCATGATTGCTGTTGGCGCTATGGCCGAAGCGGAACTGCCCGCGGTGCAGGCCGAGGCGGCCCTGCAGCGTCAGGGATTGATCAATGTGAAAAAGGCTTTGGCCGCTAATCGGTTGCGCCTGCTCCGGCTGCTCAACCCACCTCGGGAACACCTCTGGGATCTGGAGATCACCCTGGTGCACCCGCCGGCCATTCCAGAGGTGACCCTGGCTGCCGTGGAGAGCTACGTCGCCTCTGGCTTGCACCGCCGACCGGAAATCCATCAAGCCCGGCTGGCAATGGCGCGGGGCGACCTGGAGGTGGTCCGAACCAAAAACGGCCTGCTGCCCCGCCTGGATCTGTTTGTCAATTTAGGCAAAAGTGGTTACGCCGACTCTTTTGGCGGCACGGCCAGCGACCTTGGCGGAGACGGCTACGACACCCTGGCCGGCTTCAACTTTGAATTTCCCCTGGTCAACCGAGGGGCCCGCGCTCGTCACCAACGCGCGCTGTCTGAACGTGAGCAAGCCGAAAAGGCCCTGGAGAACCTGACCCAGCTCATCGAATGGGATGTCCGCGAGGCCTATCTGGAGGTCAACCGCACCAGGGAGCAGATCGCGGCCGGTGCGGCCACCCGCCAATGGCAGGAAGAGAAGGTGCGCATCGAGGTCGAAAAATTCCGGGTGGGGCGTTCCACCAACCTGTTGGTGGCCCAGGCCCAGCGGGACCTGCTGGTCAGCCGCATCGGCGAGGTGCGCTCGGTGGTGGAATACCTCCAGGCCCTGACCACACTATACCGCCTCGAAGGATCGCTGCTCGAACGCCGGGGGATTCGACTGCCGTCCGACGACACACCGCTGCGGTAATTTCGGAACACGGGGTTGAACTTGCGTTTAACCCATCCGCTCTTAAATCGAAAAGGAGCCGTGCCATGCATACGGTCATGATCCATCCCGCCACCTACGCAACGGCCAGACAATCGGTGGACCGGGTATTTGAGCGCTTTCCTTTAGAGATTGCAGGCAAAAAGGTATTGATCAAACCCAACGTGCTGCGGGCCTCGGACGCTGCCGAGGGTATCGTCACCCATCCGGCTGTGCTGGCCGCCGTGGTGGACAAGGTGGAGACGCTGGGGCCGGCAGCCATCATCGTCGGGGACAATCCGGGCCTGTTCAGTTACGGGGCCAACGAAGCGGCCTTCGAGCAGACCGGGTTGATGGCGGCGGCCAAAAAGTATTACTTCAACATCGGCAACCATGCCGTCACGGTGCCCTTCGACCCCGATTTCATGTCGCAGGTGGGTTTGTCGACCGCCGTTGCCGAAGCCGATATTGTCATCAGCCTGCCCAAGTTCAAAACCCACGGCCTTACCGTCATGACCGGGGCCATCAAGAACAGTTATGGGTTCCTGCCCGGTGCCCAGAAGGCCCGGCTGCACAAAATCGCCGGCAGCCCGGCTCGGTTTCACGACCTGGTGGTGGCGGTGTTCAAACTGCGGGTGCCGGATCTGTTCATCGTGGATGCGGTGGTGGGCATGGAGGGCAACGGCCCGGCTTCACCGCAACTGCGGGACATTGGATTGATCCTGGCCGCTGACAACGCCGTGGCCCTGGACGCGGTCATGGCCACCATGATGGGCCTGGATCCCGGCCGCTTGCAGTTTCTCCGCACCGCCGCCGATGCGGGGCTGGGCAGTTGGAAGATGGCCGATATCAAGATTGCGGGTCGCTTGGTTAAATTGAAGGATTTCAAGCTCCCGCCCTTGGGCGGCCAGGCCATCCAGGACAATGCGGCTGTTCAGGAGATGCTTCAGAGTAAAATTCTGCTTACACCAACGCCGGATCCGGAGGCCTGCAGCGCCTGCGGGCTCTGTGTGGCCCAGTGTCCGGCCGATGCCCTGTCCATGCCGGAAGACTTGCCTCAGGTGGATATGGGGCGCTGCGTCACCTGTTTTTGCTGCCAAGAGATCTGCCCTGAAAAAGCCATGGTGTTGCAGTGAGACGCATCTCTTCGGTTCGATCCAGGGTGCCGTTCAGTTCCGGTCCGGCGGTTGTTGGCGTCTGCCGGCGGTCTCCACCGTAAAGCCGTACAGGACGGCGGTGATCGACAGGCACAGGGCGCAGAAGAGAAACATGGTCTTGAATGCCGCCGGGCTCAGCGACGCCTGGGGGTGGAGGTGCTGCATCAGATGGCCCAGGCCCTGAAGAAAAACGGCCACCCCGATCATGGTGAAAAAGTTGATGCCGGTCATGGCGCTGCCGGCGTTTTCGGGGGGCATGCGCTCCTTGATATGGGCGTACATGATGCCCCCGGCACCGCTGAAAAACCCGAACGCAAAAAACAGGGTGCTCAGCAGGGGCATGCCGGCAGCCGGGGGCAGCCGGGTCAGGAGGACCAGCACCAGACTCATTGCCAGCAATCCTGCAATGATCACCCGCTTGCGGTTTTGGAGTATCGTGTCGGAAAGCCACCCGCAGGCCGGGCTGCCGACCAGCAGGCCGATGTTCATCAACAGCAGCAGGTTGCCGGCCGACAGCGCGGAAACGCCCAGGGCGTAAATCAGAAAAGGCCCGGCCCACAGGGCCTGCACCGCGGCAAAGATGCCATAGCGGCAAAAGGTGCCCAGCGAGATGATCCAGTAATCTTTTTCCGCGAACAACCGGCCTAAATCGGCCCGAACGCTGTTCATTGGGAGCAGGGCCGGCAGGGCGGCGCCCGGGCTGACCGCCGAGCGGGGATGATCCCGGGCCACGAGGTAAAAAAGAAGCGCCAGCAGCAGATTGACGGCGGCGATGGCCATAAACGCCCGGCGCCATCCCCAGGCCTGGACCATCACCACCAGCGGGGTTGCGGCGATCAGGCTTCCCAGCGTGCCCATGGAAAAGACCAGAGCGGACAGGGTCGCAAAACGCAGGGGCGTGAACCACAAGGTGATGAGCTTAAGTGTCCCGATCAGGTTGCACGCCATGCCGATGCCCATCAAACTCCGGGCCACCACCAGCGACGGGGTGGAATGACCGGTGGCAAAAAGGATGGCGCCGGCAACGGCGACCAGGGAAAGCACCGTCATGGCGATGCGCGGTCCGATGCTGTCCAGGTACATGCCGACGGGAATCTGCATCAGGGCAAAGGCATAGAAAAAGACAGCGGAAATGAGGCTCAGGCCCGGGGTGTCAAGCGCGAGGTCGCGGATTAAATCCGGTGCGATCACGGCCAGGCTGGCCCGGTAAAACTGGGAGAGCATAAAGAGCAGACAGGCGATCACAAAAATGATCCAGCGCTGAACGGGGTCGGGTATCACGGTTTTTGCCCGCCGTAGCGCCGGGCCAGGTCGTCATAGCGCAGCCCCGTGCCGCCGAAGATATCCAGGGCGCTGCCCACGGTAAAGTCGATTTTTCCGTTGCCCAAGGTTTCGATGAGGTCGATGTCCCGTTGGCTGGATATGCCTCCGGCATAGGTCAGCGGCAGGGCTGCCCACCCTCCCAGGTAAGCCACCAGGTCGACTTCGATGCCCCCACAGCGGCCCTCGGCATCTACGGCGTGGATCAGCAGTTCGTCGCAATAATCGGAAAGGCGGTCCATGAACGGGTAAGTGACCGCCTCGTCGGTGAAGACCTGCCAGCGGTTGGTTGCCACCAGGTAGGCCTGGCCGCGTTTGCGGCAGCTCAGGTCCAGCACCAGGCGGGTTTTCCCGATTTTTTGGCGCAAGCGGTCCAAGCGGCCCATGTGGATGCGGCCGGCGTCAAAGACCCAGGAGGTGACGATGACATGACTGGCGCCGGCATCGAGCCATTGGGCGGCATTGTCGGCGTTGATGCCGCCGCCCACCTGCATGCCGCCTGGCCAGCGGGAAAGGGCCGAGCGCGCCGCCGCTTCATTGCCCTGGCCCAGTTGTATGACATGGCCGCCGCTAAGCTGGTCCCGCCGATAGCGGTCGGCAAACCAGGCGGCCGGTTTTTGCGTCTGGAAGTTGGTCTGAAGACCCACGGGCGTGTCGGACAGGGTTGCGCCGACAATTTGCTTCACCAGACCTTCGTGCAGATCGATGCAGGGACGAAATCGCATGAACCATAGCTCCCGGATCGACAATCACCTGGTTGAGGGGTTTAAATGGCTGCCGGTATCGGAACGAACACTAACAAACTATCAACGGGGTTGGCAAGAGAGGGGTCGCTCAGGGCCGACGGCGTTCGGGGCGGTTGACAAGCCCAGGGCCATCGTTTACCTATCCCTGGAGGGTAAACCAGGGCTCGCTGAATCAGACACGCATGGAAGGGGGAAGATATGGACGAAACCAAATGGACTCCGGAGCGCATCCTGAAGTTGTCCGGAGATTATTGGAGCACCTGTGTTCTGCACGCCGCGGTGGGGCTGGATCTGTTCACCCGCATCGGTGACGGGCACATAGCCCGGGAGGGGTTGGCTCGGGAACTGGGTGCACCGGAAGACGCCGTCGGCCGCCTTCTGGATGCCGCGACTGCTTTGGGGCTGCTGACCAAGACCCCGTCGGGCTATGCCAACACCGCCGTCAGCCGCACCTGCCTGTGCATGGATTCGGAGCGCTACATCGGCTACATTATCCGGCATCATCATCACCTGATGGCATCCTGGGCCAGGCTGCCCCATGCCATTTTAACCGGCAAGCCGGTCCGGCTGCCAGTTCGCGAGGATGAGGCTGAGGAGCGCGAAGCGTTTCTGATGGGTATGTTCAACCTGGCTTCGCAGCTGGCACCGCAGCTGGTTCCCGTGGTCGAGCTTGGCGACTGCCGGACTCTGCTCGATCTGGGCGGTGGCCCTGGAACCTATGCGATTCATTTTTGCCGGCGCCACCCCGACCTCCAGGCCACGGTGATGGACCTGGCCACCACGCGGCCCTTTGCCGAAAAGACCATCCGCAACCTGGGGATGGAGGGACGGGTCACCTTTGTTGACGGCGATTACCTGGAAGCGGCGATTCCCGGCACTTACGACGCGGTGTGGATGTCCCACATTCTGCACGGCGAGTCCTTCGAGGATTGTCAGGGCATCGTTGACAAGGCGGCGCGCTGCCTGAACCCCGGCGGTGTTGCGATCATCCATGAATTCATTCTGGACGACACGTTGGACCGGCCACTCTTCCCGGCTCTTTTCTCCCTGAACATGCTGCTGAACACCGACGGCGGACGGGCATACAGCCAGACGCAGCTGACCGGCATGTTGAAAAGAGCGGGGTTTTCACAAATTCGACGGCAGGATTTCAAAGGGCCCAATGACTCCGGGCTGATCCGAGCCGTCAAACCCGCCTGATCGGGCTGCGGCGCGAGGCCATTTCCGTGGAGATCGATTCCGAAAACTGGCGCCAAACCGTTATTGCGGGTGCCGCGGCGCTGGGGGTGACGGTCAGCGCCCAACAGGCGTGGTCCATGGGACGTCATGCGCTGGAACTGCTCCAGTGGAATCGGGCCGCCAATCTGACGGCCATTACCGACCCCTTGGCAGTGGCGATCAAGCACTGCGTCGACGCCCTGGCGGTGGCTGCCTGGATCGATCCTGGCGCCCGGGTTCTGGATGCCGGCTCCGGGGGCGGGTTTCCCGGGATTCCGCTGGCCATCGTGCGGCCCGACCTGGCGCTGACGTTGGTGGACAGCGTCCGTAAAAAAGTCTCTTTTCTCAAACATGTCATTCGCACCCTGGGCTTGACCGGCATCGACGCCGTTCATGGACGTCTCGAAGCCCTCGGCGAATCCCGGCCGTATGCCCGACAATTCGACCTGGTCGTATGTCGGGCCTTTGCATCCCTTTCGGACTTTACTGCGTTGGCCTTGCCGTTTTTGGCCCCCGGCGGCAGTCTGCTGGCCATGAGGGGGCGCGAAAGCGATCCCGATGGCCGCCGCTTTGAGCCTGGCCCCAACGGGTCCTCGCAATTGGGCGACACCGCTTTGTCGATACACGTGCATCGCTATCGCCTGCCCCTTCTGGATGCCGAACGCAGTATAGTGCGGCTTACGCCTGGCTCGGCCGGCTGATCGAGACCCCGCCGGGGCCGTTATCATTTCCACTGGCAGGCTTGACATGCGGCCATC
The DNA here is from genome assembly GCA_046484885.1 of Desulfosarcina sp. Taxonomy (GTDB): domain Bacteria; phylum Desulfobacterota; class Desulfobacteria; order Desulfobacterales; family Desulfosarcinaceae; genus Desulfosarcina. Next base: position 14,522 of record JAWOIA010000194.1, read on the forward strand.
TGGCGACTAAAATGGGGCCAATAGACTTGTCAGGAGGAATCGGCCATGAACGTTCAATCCATCGGTCTTAAATCGGATACCTTGTTCGGGATGATCGAAGCGATCAAAAGCGGGCTGCCGATCAGCACGTTCAGCCATTTCAGACTCAAAATGGATCTGTCTGAAGGGGCGCTGTCCAGCACCATGAATATTTCCAAACGCACCCTGACGCGACGCAAAAAAGAGGGGCGGTTATCGGCTGCCGAGTCGGAAAAGCTGGTGAGGCTGGCCAAATTGTTTGACCAGGCAACCCAGGTTTTCGGCAGCGATGAGGTTCTTTCCGCCCAGTGGTTCAAGGCACCGGCGAGAGGCCTGGGCGGCAGAACGCCGCTCGAGATGGCTGAAACCGAGATGGGGGCGCAAGAGGTCAATGCCCTGTTGGTTCGGATCGAACATGGTGTGTTCCCAGGATGAAAATCACCGCCTGGCGCATAACCAAAGCGCTCTACGCCGAAAAGGCCTTTGCCGGGTTGGGGGCCTGGCTGGAAGGCGCGCGCTGGAACCCAAAAGGGGTTTACATGGTTTACACCGCCGAATCGATAGCCCTGGCAGCCCTGGAGTTGCTGGTGCATTTGCCTGAAGAATCCCTGCTCTACCAGCACTATGTGAAGATCCCGGTCGAGTTTGATGCCGAACAGATAACGGTGCTCAAGCGATCTGCACTGCCACCCAATTGGAACGCCAACCCGCCTGAAGAAACCACCCAGCAGCTTGGAGCGGATTGGGTCGCGAGCCGGGAAAGCCTGGTTTTGAAGGTGCCAAGCAGCGTCATTCCCGAAGAGAGCAATTACCTGATCAACCCCGTGCACCCCGATTTCAAGTCGGTCGACATCGGCCCGGCGCGGTCATTTTTGTTCGACAGGCGGCTGGGTGCGGAAGGGGAGAAGGGCAGGGTTCGAGGGGTCGAGGAGCCGAGGATTCAAGTGAAAAGCAAGGGCAAGGGCAAAAACTGAACGTTCAACGTTCAACGAAAAAAAGAAGCCAGGAGTCAGCGCCGCCGCCGGGCTCTGACCGGTTTGAACGAAAACCCTACTTCGGAAAAATGAAGTCAGATAAGAGAAGAAAAAAAAACCAACAAGCCCAACAAACCCAATGAACTCAACAAACCAAATGCCCATAGCCTACAGCCTATTATAGCCTATAGTCTGATGGTTTAACGTCCAACGCTTTGTTGCTGTATCCCAAAAGATCCTATCGATAGAACCGGGGGATTGCTTTATGAAAAGCCGTATACTTTCAATTGTCATGCTGGCAATGGCGACGGTCATTTTGCTTGCGGGGTGTTCGTCCGACGACGAAAAAAAGGTGGCCCATTTCAAAAAGGGTCAGATCTATTTCGAAAAGGGTGAATACAAGAGTGCCGAGCTCGAGTTCCGCAACGCCATCCAGATCGACCCCGAGTTTGTGGATGCCTACGACCGGCTGGGCGAAACCTACCTCAAACTGGGCGATCCCCGCGGTGCCTTCCGCGAGTACAGCATGGTCGCCAAAATCGACCCCCAGCACACCGAAGCGGCCATCAAACTGGCTACCTTTTATATGTTGGGCAAAAATACCGCCGAAGCCCGGGAGAAAGTCGAAGCTGTGCTTGCCAGGGAGCCCAACCATATCGAGGCCCTGTATCTAATGGCCGGCCTGCATGATATGGAAAACAACCTTTTTGAGGCGGCGGCTGTATTCGAAACGATCCTCGAACTGGATGGGCGCCAAAGCCGTGCCCAGATGGGGTTGGCCCGGATATTCGCCCGCCAGGGCCAATTCGACCAGGCCGAAGCCCAATTGATGCGCGCGGTCAACCAGGACCCGAACGAAATCCGGCCCCGGTTGGAACTGGCCCGTTTTTACGCCAGCCAGCAGGCCTTCGACAAGGCCCTGGCCCATCTTGAAGAAGCGATCCGGCTGAACCCCGATGATGCGGAGCTGCGTATCATCCTGGGCAATTTCCACTTCCAGATGGGCAATGCCGAAGCGGCGGAAAAGGCCTATCTCGAGGCCATCGAAATCAACCCCGACGACATGCGGCCCTACATGGTCGCAGCAGGCTTTTACGACTCCCTGGACAAGACCGACCAGACGCTTGCCATGTACGAAAAGGCCCTGGCCGTCAAACCGGGGGATGTCAACATCATGACCACCATGGCCGGTTTTTTCCTGAAGCGGCAAGAGATGGAAAAAGCTGAATCGTATCTGGCCGACGTGCTGGGGGAGCGGCCCAGCTTTTTTCCAGCACGCATGATGAAAGGCGAGATCGCCGCTTCCAAACAGGACTATGCCGAAGCCATCACCATTGCCGACCAGTTGATCAGAGAGGAGCCGGGGGACTCGCGGGCGCACTATTTGAAAGGGTTCGCCCACCTGGGTAAAAACGAGACTCAAGTGGCCAAAACCGCCCTGGCCAAGGCCGTGGAGCTCAACCCCCAATTTGTGAAGGCTAGAATGCTGCTCGGGGAGATCGCGTTGCGCGAAAGGGATTTTGAAACGGCCTATCGCGAGAGCGCCGAGATCCTGGCCCTGGCCCCTTCGGATTACCAGGCCGGCATGATGCAGGGCAACGCAGCCATGGGCCTGGGCAATCGAGCCGAGGCCGATGCGGCCTTCAACCGTCTGATCGAGCAGCAACCCAGCAACCCGGCCGGTTACTACCGCTTGGGCCAGCTGCAGCAAGCGGCCGGCAACCTTGATGCGGCCCTGAAGCAATTCAACACCGCCCTGGCTCTAAACCCCAAGTTGGTGGATGTCTTTACCAGCATCATTCAGGTCCACGGCGCCCGGGGGGAGCTGGACGTGGCCTTGCAAAAGTGTGACGCGCACCTCAAAGCGGTGGGCGACTCGGCCATTCACAAGGCTATCATCCTCAATTTGAAGGGCGGCCTGTATTTGGCTCAGCAGCGGACCGACCTGGCGGAGCAGGCTTTTGAATCGGCCCTGGCGCAAAACCCGGATTTCATGCCGCCTTACTATGCCTTGGCGCGGATCCATCTGGCGGCCAACCAGCAGCAGCGGGCCATCGACCGCTACCTGGCCATTTTGGAGAAAAACCCCAACCAGGCCGGTCCGCACATGCTGCTGGGCACCATTTACGATATGCAGAGCCAATTCGATATGTCGGAAAAGCACTACCGGGCCGCCCTGAAGATCGACCCGCGCTTTGCGCCGGCCGCCAACAACTTGGCTTATCTGCTGACCACCAGGCAGGGTGACTTTGACGAGGCGCTGCAGTTGGCCCAGACCGCCAAGGAGAGGCTGCCGGATGATCCCAGCGTGATGGATACGTTGGGCTGGGTCTACTACAAAAAAGGTTTTTATGGCAACGCCGTCCAGGAGCTGTCCGACAGCCTGGCTAAATTACCCGACAACCCGACCGTGAACTTTCATTTGGGCGCGGCCCTGCTAAAACGGGGTGAAACCGCGCGGGCCCGCACCTACCTTGAGAAAGCCCTGAACTTGGACAGTGGGTTTGAGGGCGCGGATGAGGCCCGGCGGATGTTGGCGGAGATTTAGGGGGGAAGGGATGAGGGCAAGGACAGGAATGAGGACTGAGTAGGGGAAAGAAGCTGGGAGCGGGGAGCAGAGAGGCAAGGGCAAAAACTGAACGTCCAACGTTCAACGTCCAATGAAAAACCAAATAACCAATAAAACCAATCAACCAATTAAACCAACCTACAGCCTACAGCCTATAGCCTGATCTTTTAACGTCCAACGTCCAATGAAAAAAAGAAGTCAGGAGCCAGGAGAAAAAAAACTTACAACAAACAATAAACAACCCACGACCTTCAACCAACAACTCAACAAAACTAACAAACCAGCGCCCTGACGCCTCTCTTTTTCGCCATGCGCCATTTTCCATTTAAAACACTGATCCTTTGCGTCCTGCTGCCGCCGCTGGTCTACGTTTTTTCCATTCAGCTGTTGGAACGGCGTCTGGAGCGGCGCTATGATGAAGCCCTGGCAGCCGTCTATCTGGGCGACAGCGGCCGCTTGTTTGACGGTAGCGTCCGTTTGCAGGAGGCAGTGCGCAGCAATGTGGATGCATTTTTGGCTGACCTCAAATTGACGCCATGGGGCGTTCGCGTCAGTGTGACGGTCAGGACGCGTGAGGGAGGCTATCTTTACCCGTTGGTCTATGACGAGCCCCGCACCGGTTTAAATGGCTTGGACAACCTGGCCGTGGCCAGGGAGAACTTCAGACTGCTCAATGAGGGGTTGACCCGGCGCGTAGAAGTGACCATCGAGCACAACACCCTGCTGTCCAACACAATTCTGCTGGCGTGTGTGACGACCGCGCTGCTGATCCTTTTGGTCGGGTATCGGCGGGGCATGCGAATGGTTCAGGCCGAAGAACAGGCCAGGCAGGCCGTCATCGAGGATCTGTCGACGGAACGCCATCGCAGTTTGGCCCACCTGGAGCAGCTGGAATCCCAGCGCATCGTACTTTACCAAAAAATGGAGACCATGAAAGCCCAACTGGATCTCGAACGGCGCAAGGCATCGGCAACGGAAGATGAGATGATCGATGAACTGGCGGCCATGGAGGATAAAATCGGCCAAAACCTGGCTCAGCAGGATCAACAATTGCAGGAGATCCATCAGCTAAAGGAAAAAATCAGGCGGTTTGAGAAGGAAAAAGAGGTCCAGAGCCGTCAACTGCGCAAAAGTGCCGCTGCCGTCGCCAAACGCTTTGGTACGATATACAAAAATATTACCTTCCACGACCGGGCCATTGAAGGCTTTGCCGAACTGACCGAAGAGATGAAAATCAAAGCCGAAGAGGTGATCCATCAACTCAATGATGACCCCGCCACCGTCCAGATCAAGCGCAAGGTGTTCGGCAAAAAAAACCGCGAAACCGTTTTCGAGGTCATTTTCGCCTACAAAGGGCGTTTGTATTTCAGAAATATCCCCGGAAATCGAGCTGAGGTATTGATTGTTGGCACCAAATTGACTCAGAATAGAGACTTGGGCTTTCTTGATAAACTGTAAATGGGGTGGATTTGTGGTATAAGGGAAAAAAGCTGGTAAGCTGGTGAGTAGGGAGCGGGGAGCAAGAGATCGAACGTTCAACGCTCAACGTCCAACGTCCAATGAAAAACCAATCAACCAATAAAACCAACTAACCAACTAACAACAGACAACTCAACAAACCAATATTCCCATGATTAATATCAAGGCTGAGAAACAAAAATGTACTTAGATTTTTACAACCTGAACCGCAAGCCGTTCCAAATCAGCACCAACCCCGAGTTCCTCTGGCTGGGGGAAAAGCACCGCGAAGCGTTGGCCGTGCTCAAATACGGGGTCCTGGACAACAAAGGCTTTCTGCTGCTCACCGGAGATGTGGGAACCGGAAAAACCACGCTGCTAAATGCGCTTACCGAAAGTCTGGGCAATGATGTGCTGGTGGCCATGGTCACCGATCCTGGGTTGGCCAAGATGGATTTCTTCAACTTCATTGCCGATTCCTTTGCCATGAATCGGAAATTCAGAACCAAGGGTGAGTTCCTGATTCAATTGAAACAGTTTCTGCTGGACGTTCACGCGCAGGGCCGGCAAACCCTGCTGATTATCGATGAGTGTCAGAACCTGAATCAGAAAATGCTGGAAGAAGTGCGTCTGCTCTCCAACATCGAACTGCACAACTCCAAACTGATCAACATCTTTTTCGTGGGGCAGAGTGAATTCAACGACATCATTGTCAGGCCCCGCAATCGGGCTATTCGTCAGCGCATCACCATCAATTACAACATTTCGTCCCTCTCCGAAGCCGAGACGGAAAACTACATCCAGTTCCGCTTGAAAGTGGCCGGTACCCAGGAGCCGATTTTTTCACCCCAGGCCCTCCAGGCGATCTACCAATTCTCCAACGGCTACCCCAGGCTGATCAACATCGTCTGTGACCAGGCGCTGCTGACCGGGTATGTTCAGGAGCGACAGACCATCGGTGAAAAAATAATTGCCGAGTGCGCCAAGGATCTCAGAATCCCCTACGGCGCCGCCATCCCAAAGAGCCTGGCGACGCCCGAAGCCGGCGATGAAGTGCCCCTCGAGCAGCCGCTGGTGGTGGCAGCGCCTGCTGCGCCCCCGCCCGCTCCCCCGGACTCGTTTATAGACAAGATCAGCCGAAGCCGGGCCTTGACGATCGCGCTGATCGCGGCCTTGGTGCTGTGGATCGGTCTGGCCACCTATTTGGTTATCAACCATAACCGCCCAGGAGCGGCAGCTTTGCCGCAAAGCGGGTCGGAGGGGATGGCCTGGTCGGCGTCACAACGGGATTCTGAAAGGACGGCCCAGGAGGCAAAGCGGGCTGCGGGGGATCCTGCAGCCGGCACCCCGGTCTTGGGCGGCAGCGGTGATGAAACCCATGAAAGCGATGGGGCGGAAGCCCAAGCCGGCGTCGATGCGGCCGCCTTGGACAAACAGGCCGCGGCTATACCGCCGTCCGCCGAAGGGGAAGGTGGAGCCGTCGCACCACAGTCGTCCAACGGTCCACCCGGTGATTCGGAGACGGCAGCGCTGGTGTCTCTGGAAGCCATTCAGGCGCAGTTCGGCGAAAATCCGGAGGTCCGGTTCGGATTCAACTCCAACACATTGGATGAAGCATCTTATGAAATGCTCGGACAGGTTGCGCAGTACAGTGTCCAGAACCCTGAAGCCGGCATCGTATTAAAGGGGTTTACCGATAGCAGCGGCGCGCAGGCCTACAACCAGATTCTGTCCGAATTTCGGGCCAATATGGTGAAAAGCTATCTGGTGGGACGAGGGGTCCAGGAGACCACCATCAAAGTCCTGGCCATGGGACCCCAACCCGCCGCCCAGGGTGAGTCCGTTGCCGGTGCCCAGCGCAAGGTGGTGATCGAAATCATCCCGCCGCCCGAATGAACCGGATCTGGTCAGTGTCAGGCGCTAAAAACGGGAGTCCTTTTTCAACGCAACCCTTTTCGGAGGCAAGTGGCTGATGAACGAAAGGGACCGCTTGGAAGATCTCAACCAGCTGAGCGCACGATTGATGCAGGCCGTCTCAAACCTCAGCCCCCAACGCAAAAAGGTGCTCGACGATCTCCTTTCGGATTGGGAGCGGGTCGATTCCCGGCAAGACGCGCGGATCCCCTGTTTTCTGCCGGTGGATTACGCCAACCCGGAACGGCTCTTCCAGGATTTCATCCACAATTTAAGCAATGGCGGCGTATTTATCGAGACAAGGGCCCCCTTGCGCGCCGGTCAATCCCTCACCCTGACCTTCACCGTACCGAATCTGCAGCTGCCGTTAAAGATCACCGGGGCCATCGTGCACACCGGGCAGGGCGGCATCGGCATCCAATTCAACCGGAAGCTGACCACCTACCAAGGCGAAATGATCCACCACGCCATCGGCACTAAATAGTGCCCGTGCAGAAACGAGGAATTTTGCTCGAGATGAAGGCATGCGAAAATTTTACCGCAGGCATATAGTTGATATTCCGAGGGTAAAATTTTAAGCATAACGCAGATATCGGGCGAAATAACCGTTTCTGGATGTGCACTAAATAGATGGTCTTGGGTTTCGGTCTCGATGAGGCGCACCGACGCGCGGTCACGCGGGGCGAAGTAGAGGCGATCACGGGCAACGTCGTCCCACTACACATCGACACGCTCTG
>JAWOIA010000256.1:0-3347 GCA_046484885.1 Desulfosarcina sp.
TATCACATCCATGCATGACCCTATCAGCGTTGCACCCCTTATGGGCATGGTTTTTTTACCGTTTTCAATCAGGTAAGCCTCGCGGCAGGTGAAGTTGAACATGCCCGTCACCGGGTTAACGCTTCCTCCGCTGAGGCTCTGAACATATATGCCTTTCCTGCCAAAAAACCATGGTTCTTTGGGTTCGGACATCAGAATATCCGGGTGATCGGCCAGATAGTAATGAAGTGTGGTACTGCCTGACTTCATTGCGCCTATAACAAATAGGTTGACTTTTCTAGTCGATTTCATTTCGAGATGCCATTTTTCATATTTTCAGCACTATGGAGGTTTCATATCAGGGTTTTGGAAATCTGGTAGGAGGTGGCCTAAACGGCTGCCCCCTCCCAACAGAGCGGGCTCGTACCGGACCGCCTCACTCATCGAGATTTGCGCGCCTTGAACTTGGGCTTTTTACGAAACTGTCTGATTTTTTACTTTTTACCGGTCCATCAAACCTTATGGGTTGTCGCCAGCAGGAGCTGAAAAATCCTTTCCATCTGATCCGCATACCGTGGGCTGGCAAAATCCCGCACCACCCGATGACGTCCAACAAGACCCATTTTCTTCCTGAGCGCAGGATGATTCAGAAGATAGATGATCGCCTCGCTCATCGCCCGGGAGTCCCCCATTTCGACCAGGAAACCGGTTTCTCCTTCAATGACAATGTCGAGAGGACCGCCACCCCGGGAAGCCACCACCGGCTTTTTCATCGCCATACCCTCAATGAGGACCATCCCGAATGGTTCGGGCCGTATCGAGGAATGTACGATAACATTCATCATCCCCATCAGCGCTGGCACATCCCTGCGATAACCTGTGAAAAAAACCTTGTTCTCCAACCCCAAGCCAGCGGCCAGATGCTTCATTGTCCAGAAAAAACTATCATCACCGTCTGAGGGTCCTCCCACCACGAATCCGCAGGCATCGGGGATATTATCAATCACCTGTCTGGCTGCTAAAACGAACTCTCGAATGCCTTTCCATTCCACCACCCGTCCAAAAATCCCAAAGACGGGCTGCCCAGGGGTAAGGCCGAACTCCCGCAGCAAACCGGCACAATCGCCATCGGCATTGAACTCATCCAGATCAATTGCGTCGTGAACAACCGTAACTCTTTGGTCTGGCACACCTAAATCCAGCAGGTTCTCCCTGATTGCCCCTGAGATTGCCACATGATGGTCGACCAAGCGGGCATATAAGCGAGTTATAGGGTGAACTTCCACGAAATCCCGGAGGTGGCCAACACAGGGAACTCGCAGGAGCCTGGCGGCTATAATTCCGGCCAACTGGCTGTCAAAAGTGTTATTAAGATGAACCAAGGACACCCTGTGTTTTCGTCCAATTCGATAATACCTCAAAGCTTCTGGTACAGTAATAAACGCAAACCAGTACACAAAACGCAGAAGCTTTAGAGTTTTCAAAAGGAACCGAATTCGGAAGATCGATAGAGATGCAATCCGCTTATAAATCCGGTTGTTCACCCAGGGAAGCTTGGGAACATAATGATAACAGGTGCAATCAAAATGGTTCGCGAGAAATTCTCTGGACTGTCCGGTAACAAGCACCGGGACAAATCTTTTAGTGTCCAGAGCATTTAACAAATGCTTAAGGCTGTTTATGGCCCCACCAAAAGTAAAGCTATTATCCAGGATCAGGATGGGGATCGCTTTCATGATTTTGTCAGGCCACCTTGAGGTCGAGCAGGTGACCGAATTTTTTCTCTATAAGCGCCAAATCTGCTTGACCCATGATTTCCGAACGATTTTGGAAAAGGCTCTTCGATATAAGCAGGCTGCCCGCGGGCAGACCATCGTCGGAGGCCGTGCCCGAAAGCGTCGTCAGAACGGGCAGCGAAGCGGAGACGAGATTCTGGTCGCTGCCGGCATCCACGCTGGGGGCCTGGTTGGCGCCTTCGCTGCCGGCGGCCCAGCGGACGGCGGCCTCGAAGAGCTGCCAGCCCTGGGGGGTGAAATGGGCGGCGGTAAAATCGCCCAGGAAAAAGCCCACCCGCCGGGCCGGGGCAATGGAGCCGTCATAGAGCATTTGATCCTGCTCGTAGGCGAAGACGGCTTCGGCAAACGGCTCGGCGGTCAGCTCCGCAACCGAGGCGGCCGCCCCGCCGGTCAGGCCCCAGCTGAAGAAGCCCTCGTCATTGTCGACCACCGCAATGGTGCCGCTGAGCCCGGCGGCCAGGGGGTGGGTGCTGTTCACAACGGCGATCTCGGTCTGGTTGCGCAGAAAGCCGTAGTCCTGGCCCCCCGCCGGGCCGCTAAAGCCCATGTCATCGAAGATGAACCCCTCGCCGACAACCACCCCCACCGGCACGTCCTTGAAGGTGGCGCCGAGGTCCGAAGAATTGCCGGTCGATGATATGATGACCACGCTTTTGCCCGCGGCATCGGCGGCCGTTGCACTGGTGGAGGCCCTCGTGGCCACCACGTAGCCCATCGCCTCGAGACGGTTTTTGATGGCCTGGTCCCCGCTGTTGAGCTGCAGCTTGCCGATCACCAGCAGGGCCTCCTCCGGGGCCGGCGTGACGGTCAAGGCCAGCACGGCCGTGGTCTCGCCGCTGATGTTCGCGGCGGTGACCGTATAATCCGTTGCCGCCACGGCTTCCAGAGGGGTGCCGGAGATAACGCCGGTTGCGGGGTCGAGATCCAGTCCGCTCGGCAGCACGGGCGAGACCGCGTAACTGTCGATGGCCCCCCCGGTGGCCGACGGCGTGTTGGGCGGTATGGGTGTGCCGATCGTGTAGGTGGCTGGATTCTGGGAATAGGTCAAATTGTCCGGTCGCGGCAGCTGATCGCCGAGCGTCACGGTCACCTGATCGGTGCGGCTCAAATCACCGTCCGTGGCGCTGAGCGTGAAGGTGTAAGTGCCGTAGGCGGCCAATGTGACCTCTGTGGTCAATGCCGCGGGCGTTGCGATGGAGACGCCGGCATCCGTGCTGCTCCACTCGGTGGTGAGCAGGCTGCCCGCGGGCAGACCATCGTCGGAGGCCGTGCCCGCAAGCGTCGTCAGAACGGGCAGCGAAGCGGAGACGAGATTCTGGTCGCTGCCGGCATCCACGCTGGGGGCCTGGTTGGCGCCGTCGCTGCCGGCGGCCCAGCGGACGGCGGCCTCGAAGAGCTGCCAGCCCTGGGGGGTGAAATGGGCGGCGGTAAAATCGCCCAGGAAAAAACCCACCCGCCGGGCCGCGGCAATGGAGCCGTCATAGAGCATTTGATCCTGCTCGTAGGCGAAGACGGCTTCGGCAAACGGCTCGGCGGTCAGCTCCGCAACCGAGGCGGCCGCCCCGCCGGTCA
>JAWOIA010000040.1:0-3559 GCA_046484885.1 Desulfosarcina sp.
TCGGGATGGTGGTGACCCTGCTGGTGGTGATGGGGGGGCGGGTGATCCCGTTTTTCATCGAGCGCGGTCTGCAGGGGGTAACGATCCGAAAGTGGGAGTGGATTGAACGGTTGGCATTGGTTTCTATTCTGGCCTACGTGCTGGTGGAAACACTGCTCCCGGAAAGCACCGGGGCGATGGTGCTGGCTTTCGCCGCAGCCTTGGTGAACGGGATCCGGGTGGCGGGGTGGTACCACCGTAAGATCTGGTCGGTCTCCCTGCTGTGGGTTCTGTACCTGGGTTATAGCTGGGTTGCCGTGGGACTGCTGATGCAGGGGCTGAGTATCGCGGGGTGGGTATCCCCGATGCTCTCGTTGCACGCCCTGACGGTGGGAGGCGTTGGAGTACTCACCCTGGGGATGATGGCGCGGGTGGCCATCGGACATACCGGCCGGCCGATGCAGGCGCATTCCCTGATGGGCTGGGCATTTGCCCTGGTGGTGATGTCCGCGGTGGTCCGGGTGATGGTGCCTCTCTTGTTCCCGACGCGCTACGCGCTGTGGATTGATATTGCCGGCGGCCTCTGGTTGCTCGCCTTTGTGCCGTTTTTCATTATTTACTACCCGATTCTTACCCGACCGCGGGTAGATGGGCAGCCGGGGTGAGATTCAGTTACAAGTGGCAAGTTTCAAGTTTCAAGAGAGAGTCATTCGCAGTTTTCAACATTCAACGTAACTACTCACCATAAAAAATCGCGACCGGGACGGTCGCTCCTACAATATGAGGGTTTGGGTTATGTAGGAGCGGCTTCCAGCCGCGACCGAACGGAGGCATCATCAGGCAGGTCGCGGCAAGATGCCGCTCCTACATTAGAGAACTTTCCGCCAGTGACCAAGCAGTGTCTGCGCCTCTGCGGTGAGAACATCTTGATTGAAACGGGGCGATTTCAACTTGAAACTTGAAACTTTCAACTTGCCACTTTTCAAGCCAGATAACGTCCACCCGCGGCGATCGCGATGGTCAGGAAGCCGAGCAGGGTGTTGATGCCCACCATGTCGCGAATGCGGTCGATGTGGCCCTTGCCCTCGGGCCATGCTTGCACAGCTACCGACTTTTTCAGCCGCTGGAACGGGACGAAAAAGACGTAGAGATAGATGGCAATCATCAGCAGCCCGAGACCGTTCATGATATGCACATAGAGCCCGACATGGGCGAAGCCGCCAAAGACGCTGAAGATCATCCAGTAGCCGGTAGCCACCAGGGTGATGATGGCGACCCACACCCAGGGGAAGAACCGGTTGAACACCCCGACCCACAGCGGTTGACGCAGTGGCGGTTCGAGCTGGTCCGCGGCGACAGGGCGCAGCACCTGGTGGGCGAAGAACATGCCGCCGACCCAGATGACGGCAGCGAGGAGATGCAGTGGGATGGCAATGCTCATTTGTTTCTCTCCTTGGGAGTATGGTTATTGTTCTGCTCTTCCAGGGGCGCCCTGGCCCCTGCGGAAGGAAATGCTAGCAAGGAGATAGGGCCGAAGGGGGCAGTTCGCAAGGCGTGAGAGGAGAGTCGTTAGGGCCTCCATCCCCCGGTATCCCCTGCAGACCGACCGGTCGGTACCTTTCTGGCGGGAGCTCCGGTGAGCGCCCGACGCTCCCGACTGTCGCAATAGCGCGCCATTACGGGTAATATCTGCGGTTCTTTTGTGGTGGCCGCAGCGTCCGCTCGGCCAAGGCGAACAACAATGACAGAGGCGAATACCATGGCGGATTACCAGATTGCCCCCTCCATCCTGTCGGCCGACTTTGCCCGCCTGGGTGAAGAAGTCGATAACGTACTCAAGTCTGGTGCCGATATCGTGCACTTCGACGTAATGGACAACCACTACGTGCCGAACCTGACCATCGGTCCGCTGGTCTGCGAGGCGCTGCGCAAGCACGGTGTTACCGCCCCCATCGACTGTCACCTGATGGTCAAGCCGGTGGATCGCATCATCCCCGATTTCGCCAAGGCCGGTGCCACCTACATCACCTTCCATCCGGAGGCCTCCGAGCACATCGACCGTACCATCGGTCTGATCAAGGAGAACGGCTGCAAGGCGGGCCTGGTGTTCAATCCGGCCACTCCCTTGGATGTGCTGGAATACACCCTGCCCAAGCTCGATATGGTGCTGTTGATGTCCGTCAACCCCGGTTTCGGCGGCCAGAAGTTCATCCCCTACGTGCTGGACAAGGCGCGCAAAGTTCGCGCGATGATCGATGCCGGCGGCTACGACTGCCGCCTGGAGATCGACGGCGGCGTTGGCCCGGCCAACATCAAGGAAGTGGCCGAAGCGGGTGTCGATACCTTCGTTGCCGGCTCCGCTGTCTTCGGCAAGCGTAACGACAACGACCCGAACCACTACGACACCATCATCGCCGAGATGCGTGCCGAGCTGGCCAAGGTCGGTAATTAAAACCCAACGCAAAGGCGCAAAGACGCAGAGAACGCAAAGCCTTAATCGCTTTTCCTCTGCGGCCTTTGCGCCTTGGCGTCTTTGCGTTGAAAGTGTTTTGTCATGATTCGTAAACCCGAAATGATCCTCATCGACGTGGACGGCACGCTGGTTGACAGCGTGCCGGACCTGCACTTCTGCGTCGATGAGATGATGAAGGCCCTGGCGATGCCGCTGCGCGGCGAGGCCAAGGTGCGGACCTGGGTAGGTAACGGGGTGGAGCGCCTGGTGCGCCGTGCCCTGACCGACAGTCTCGACGGCGAGCCCGACGATGCGCTGTTCGACAAGGCCTACCCGATCTTCCTCGAACTCTATGCGGAGAACACCTCCAAGCGTTCATGCCTCTACCCGGGGGTGATCGAAGGGTTGGATTACCTGCAACGGGCCGGTTTTAAGCTCGGCTGTGTGACCAACAAGGCCGAGCAGTTCACCCTGCCCTTGCTCAAGGATCTGGGTATTTATGACCGCTTCGGGATTGTGGTCAGCGGTGATACACTTCCCGAGAAGAAACCGCATCCGCTGCCGCTGCTGCATGCAGCCGAGTTTTTCGGCGTCAGTCCGGAAAATGCGATGATGCTGGGGGATTCCATGAGTGATGGTGACCTCGAAATCGAAGGCCAGCGCATGACTTCCGTTTTTGGCGCTTTGGCAAAAAATACCAAAATGCTCCGCGCACAACAGGACCTTTCAAATAAATCTTTCGATGAAGGAATAAGCGTTACCCGTGAATACAACCTCAAAAACGACACAGCACAGGCAAAACTTGATAAATACCGCAAAAAGTTTACAGCCCTGCAGGTTGAGCTGGGTCAAAAAATGATGCCACTGTGGGGTGAAGTCATCAAGAAAGCTTCAACCCTTCTAAAAGTCATAGGTGTTTCATTCGAATTTTTAATGAAATATGGCAGAACTATCATTTCTGTTTCTGCCACTATAATTGCTTATTCCATTGCCACAAAACTTGCTACCTTCTGGACCACGAAATATGGAGAAGCAACGCTGGTCAGTGTTGCTATTCAAAAATTACAGGCTGTTGCTTTTCCTCGGCCGGACCGAAATGGGCGAAAGCTCGGAATTTTACCAGTCGGT
>JAWOIA010000042.1:0-9449 GCA_046484885.1 Desulfosarcina sp.
AAAATAGGGCGCATCCTTCATAAAGGCAATCAGCATCACCACCAGCACCACGATGGCGCCAAACCAGAGCACATAGGCCATGGAAAACCTTCAGGGCGTCCTGGAGTTAACAAAATTGACCGGGTGGTGCGGTGGCGGGTTGCAGGCCGCCAACGGGTTCAGGCGCAACGGCATCGGAAAAAAGCCGCCAGGCCCGTTGACTGTGCTGGACCAGGTCGAAAGCGCCGTCGCTGAGGTTCCAGATGATCGCAGCCGGCTGAATCATTCCGAGAAAAGCCACTGCGATGGTTTCGGGAGGCATGTCCCTGCGGATGTGATCCGTTTCCTGGCCGGCACGGACGATGGCAGACACGTTGGCGATGACATCCTGAATGATGCCGAATAGCTGCTGCCGCTTTTCAGGCAGTCCACCGATGACCGCCTCCGAAAAAATAATCCGGGGGATCGCATGGTGGCTGCTGATCAGTTCAATGTGTCGCTTCAGCAGCAGATGCAGCTTTTGGACGGCATCCACGTCCAAGAGGACCACATCACGAAAATGCGCATCGAGCCGCGTTCGAATCAGTTGCAGAACCGCACCGACAATGTCGCCTTTGTTTTTAAAATGCCGGTAAACGGCGGAAGGCACAATGCCCACTTTCTCAGCCACGGCAGCGACATTCAAGGCCCGGATACCGTGGGAACGGACGATATCCAGCGCTGCTTCGGCAATCTGGTCCTGTCGGATTCCGGTTCCGAGTCGGTTTTTGGCCATCACCCAACAACCTTTGTGAATATATATTCACATAAAAAATTACGGGAAACCTGTCAAGACAACAATGGGCCCTGCTCAGGTCGACCATCGCGGCCGTGGGCCACGGGCGCTGATCGATCCGATTCCAGGCCGGGGCTACAGGGCCTTACGGTGGCACCCGATCATGAGAACTTGTCGTAGGCCACCATCTCGGGCTCCACCCCCAGATCGTCGAGCATTTTTTCCACCGCTTCGACCATCATGGGTGGTCCGCACAGGTAGTACTCGATCTCGGTCGGATCCTTGTGCGTGTTCAGGTGGGTGTCCTGTAGCCGCTGGTGGATGTAGCCGGTCATCCCATCCCAGTTATCCTCGGGTTGGGGGCTGGACAGCGCCACATGGTAGGAGAAGTTGGGGTATTTTTCGGCCAGTGCCTTGAACTCCTCGTCGAAAAAGAGCTCCAAGCGGGACCGGGCGCCATACCAGAAGGAGATCCGGCGGTCCGTTTTCTTCCGCAGCAGCTGGTCCAGAATCTGGCTGCGCAAAGGCGCCATACCGGCACCACCGCCCACAAAACACATCTCCCGATCGGACCCCTTGACGGCAAACTCGCCGAATGGACCGCTCAGGGTCACTTTGTCACCCGGCTTGAGGTTGAAAATGTAGGTGGAACCGGTCCCCGGCGGCAGTCCCTTGCTGCCCGGCGGTGGGGTGGCAATGCGAATGGTGAATCGCAGACGGGTGGGTTCAAACGGTGGACTGGCCAGCGAATAGGCCCGGAACACCGGCTCAATGTTTTTGCCCCGCAGCCCCCAGAGGCTGAAACGGTCCCAGTCGGGGCGGTAGCGCTCGGCCACCCGGACCCGGAACTGTTCGAAGGAGAGTTCGTACTCCGGGATATCGATCTGGATGTAGGCCCCGGCCGTGAAATCCAGCTGTTCATTGTCATCCAGTTCCAGCACCAGATCCTTGATAAAGGTGGCCACGTTTTCGTTGGAAACCACCGTGGCGGAATATTTTTTAACGGCCAGAATCGCTTCCGGGATCCGAATTTTCAGATCCTCCTTGACCTTCATCTGGCAGGCCAGGCGGATGTTGTCCTTTTTCTCATTGCGGGAAAGGTGGGCCAACTCGGTCGGAAGCGGTCCCCGCGAGCCCTGCTCCACCTTGCACTTGCACATGCCGCACGACCCGCCGCCGCCACAGCCCGATGGAATGAAGATCCCATTGGCCGACAGGGCCGACAAAAGGGTCTTGCCCGAGGGCGCATCGATGCTCTTCTCCTCGTCATCGTTAATAATGACCCGGTTGCTGCCCTTCTGGACCACCTTGCTCTCCACAAAGAGCAGCAGCCCCACCAGGATCATGATCAGGGAGAGAAAAACAGTGGTTGCCACCAAGTATATCAAAACAGACTCCTTTTAGGCAGTGTCCATCCAGAAACGGTTATTTCGCCCGACGTCTGCGTTAGGCTCAAAATATTATCCTCGGAATATCAACTATATGCCTGTGGTAAAATTTTTCGCATGCCTTGATCTCGACCAAAATTCCTCGTTTCTGGATGGGCACTAGGTAACCCGGCAAGCCGATGTTGGAAAACCGGACCCGATGCCAAGGGGCGGACCGCTTTCAGAGGGTGATGCCCGAAAAGAGCATGAAGCCCATGGCCATCAGGCCGGTCATGATCATGGTGATGCCGAATCCGTCAAGCCCCCTGGGCAGATCGGTGTAGCGCATTTTGACCCGAATGGCGGCCATGGAGGCAATCGCCATGAGCCAGCCGACACCGGATCCGAAACCGAAAACCACGGTCTCGATGAAGGTGTAATCGCGCTCCACCATGAACAACGATGTGCCCAGAATGGCGCAATTGACGGTAATCAGCGGCAGAAAAACACCCAGGGCCGAATAGAGCACCGGGGAGTAGCGGTCGATCACCATCTCGACCATCTGCACCAGGGCCGCTATCACCGCAATAAAGGTGATGAACTTGAGAAAGCTCAGGTCGATCGTTTCCAGGCCGGCCCAACTCAGCGCCTCCGGGGCAAGCAGGTAGCGGAACACCAGCCAGTTCACCGGTGCCGTAATCGACAGCACGAACACCACCGCAAAACCCAGCCCGACGGCCGTCTCAAAATTTTTCGATACCGCCACAAAAGAGCACATGCCCAGAAAATAGGCCAGCAGGATGTTACCCACGAAGACCGAATTGAGAAAAAGGCCGATCAGATTTTCCATGTGTGTTGGTTCCCGGTCGCCGTCAATTGGCCGTTGCGACCATGGCGACATTTCAAGATGGACCGCCTCGAGCCGGCAGGGCCTGCACCGTCCGGGCTAGCCCTTCATCAGGCTCTTCTGCAACCAGACCAAAAGCCCGATGATGATAAAGGCCGCCGGGGCCAGCTGCATAAAGCCCATGTTCTGGTATCCGTGGTCGTAAAACGCCTGGGGAATCACGGCAAGACCAAATAGTTTGCCGGCGCCCAGCAGCTCACGGATAAAGGCTACCGCCAGCAGCACCAAACCGTACCCGGCCCCGTTGCCCAGACCGTCCATGAAGGAGCGCAGCGGCGGATTGCCCAAGGCGTAGGTTTCGGCCCGCCCCATGATAATGCAGTTGGTAATGATCAGACCGACGAATACCGAAAGCTGCTTGCTGATGTCGTAAAAAAAAGCCCGCAGGATCTCGTCGGCCAGAATCACCAGCGAGGCGATCACGGTCAATTCAACGATCATGCGCACATTCCTGGGAATGACGTTGCGCATGGCCGATAGGGTCAGGCTGGAAAAACCGGTCACGAGCGTCATGGCCAGGGCCATGACGATGGCGGTGTTGAGCTGCACCGTGACGGCCAAGGCCGAACAGATGCCCAGGCTCTGGATGAAAACGGGGTTGTTTTTGAGCACCGGTTCCGAAAAGGCTCTGAAAGTCGGCGTTTGAATCATTTTCATGGCAATGGCTTCACACGATGGCGGTTAGGGTGGCTCCCTTGCGTCGGGAAGGGTTTTGCGCCGCGGTCAACTGTCTGCCGGCAGGGACACCTCACCGGATCGAAACTGCCTGGAGAGCGCTTCGTAGGCCAGCAGGGTCTCCTTCAAACCACCGGAGAGGAAGTTGCCGGTCAAGGTGGCCCCGGAGATGCCATCCACATAGTTGGCTTGGCGCTCCGGGGCGATAACATCGGCCACCCGGCCCTTGACGATGCCCACGGCGGCGAATTGCCCCGTCTCATCCACGATCCGCTTACCGACAAAATTGTCCTGGAACCATGGTTGCTCAATTTCACCCCCCAGGCCGGGCGTTTCGCTGTGGCTGTAAACCGAGAACCCCGCAATGGTTTGGCCGTCGTTTTGCATGGCCACGTAGCCCAGGATCCTTCCCCACAGCCCACGGGAGTTCAGGGGAAGGATATAAGCGGCCAGTTGGTCGTCTTGGACGAAAAAGCAAACCGGCAGGGCGCTTTCGGATGAATCACCCGGCACGATCCGGCCGTCGGCGTCCATGGCGAAGCAACGGATGTTGTCGCGGTAGAGCTGTTCGACGCGGGCAATGGTCGCTGCCTGGTCAGAATCGATCAGGCCAACGGACATTAAAATGTTTTTCTGTCGGTCGACAATTACGTTGCGCAGTTTGCGTTCCTTGAGACCGCTGGCGGCGCCGGTCAGCAGCAGGCTGCACACCAGCGCGACAATGGCCGTGAAGACCACGGATTTTAATTGATCAGACATTGGGCACCCGTTTCTTCAGCCGCACCTGGATGACGAAATGGTCGATCAGGGGTGAAAAAAGGTTCATGAACAAAATGGCCAGCATCACCCCTTCTGGAAAGGCGGGGTTGAACACCCGGATCATCACCGTCAGGGCGCCGATGGCAAATCCATAAATCCAGCGCGACAGCTCCATTCCCGGCCCCGAGACCGGATCGGTGGCCATGTATACAATGCCGAAGGCAAAGCTGCCCATCACCAGGTGCCAGGCGGGGTTGACGGAAAAGAGGCGCGCCGCCTCGCCGGCGGAAGAGAGGTTGATCAGATATCCCGGCAGCGCCACCGCCAAGACGCCAAGGACACCGCCGACCATGATCCGGTAGCTGCCCACCCCGGTCAGTACCAGGAAAATCGCACCGATCAGGATCATCAAGGCCGACGTCTCACCCACACTGCCTGGCAGGTTGCCCACAAAAAGCCGTTGGAAGGTGTAGCCGGCATCGATCAGCGTCCGCGAAACCGTCTCGCCCGCGGGGACCAGGGGCATCAGGGCCAGCGGGGTCGCGGCGCTGACCGCATCCACCGCCGACTGGCCGCCCTGCTGGAGCGCTACCCAGACCCGGTCGCCGGACATGCTGGCCGGGTAGGCAAAAAAGAGAAAGGCCCTTCCGGTCAGGGCCGGGTTGAGAATGTTGCGGCCGGTTCCACCAAAGATCTCCTTGCCGATCACCACGCCGAAGGAGATCCCCACAGCCACCTGCCAGAGCGGGGTCGTGGGCGGCAGAGTCATGGGGAACAGCAGACCCGATACCAGAAAACCTTCACTGATGTTGTGTTTGCGCACCGAGGCGAAAAGAATTTCCCAGAAGAGTCCCACGGCATAGGAGACCATGAGCATGGGCATCACCACCCAGGCACCGCGCGCCATCACCGCAACCCATCCCAGGTCCAACCCCGATGCCAGCCCGGCCTGGTAACCGGTGTTGTAGATACCGTAAAAAAAGGGCGGCAACAGCGAAATGATTACAAAGGTCATAAAGCGCTTCAGATCCAGGCTGTCGCGCACGTGGGCATCGGCCGTTGTGGTCAAGGCCGGGGCAAAGGCAACCGTCTCGATGGCATCGAACAAGGGGTGGAGCTTTTCCAGTTTTCCACCGGATTCAAAGTGGGGCCGAGCGGTGTTGAACAGGCGTTTAAGAGCTTTGATCATGTTGCATTCTCTGACGGCGAGCCGTCATTCTCGGTTTGGCTCCCGGAATCAGGCGGTCTCCTTGTAGTACTGGGCTTTGGCCGCCTGCAAAACCGCTCGCAGTTGAATCTTGGAGGGGCACGCGTAGGTGCACAACCCACATTCGGCGCAGTCCAGCAGGCCATGGGCCAAGGCCTCTTCAACTTCATTAACCACCAGGCACTTCATGGTAAACTGGGGCAGGATATCGACCGGACAGATCCGGGCACAGGCGCCGCAATTGACGCAGGCCCGCACCTCCCCATGTTGGCCGCAATCCATGGGCAAGGCGTAACGGTGCAGGGCGGACAAGAAAGCGGTCGAGTAACTGGGTTTGTCGATCCCCGGACGAATGAAGCCGAACGGCTCCTCCCGGTCACCGTCATCGATCAGGTTGAGGGCGTTTTGGTAAAACCCCATGTAACTGTCGACACTGCCGCTATAACCGGTAAACAGACCCCCCACGATGTAGCGGGCGGCCGGTTTTCCCGAGGCCCTGTCCCCGCTGCCCAAGCGGCGCAACGGCACACCGGCCCGGGCCTCCACGTGTCCGGGTGCGGCCGCCAGACTGCCGCCCACCGCAATGATGCGCCGGGTGGGATAGCGGCCGGACCGCAAAAACTCACCCAGCAGAACCACCTCTTGGCCGTCGATGAACCAAGAGCGGTTCAGTTCCGGTCCGGTTTTGGTCCGGTAGATCTGCACGCTGGGATTGCCGCACGGATAGGTGCCCGTGAACCAGTTGACGGGCACCGCGTCGGGCAGTGACGCCTGGATCGCCTCGTCGCCGTTGATGTGGATCACCACCCGGTCGCAAAGTCGCTTGAGCAGCTCGATACCGGTGGCGAAGGAGTCCTGCTTGCCGTTAAGGTAAACCACCGGGTCGGGCCCGAAGGGTTCGTCGTCTCCCAAACGCACGATAATAGCCGGCGGATCGACGTCGGGATCGGCCAGGTCCATAAAGGGCAGTGCCCTCAGAAAGGGCCACATTCCCCCGGCCAGCAGGCACGCCACCAGAGCCGGTCGCGGCGTCACACCCAGTTGTCCGGCCGCCGGCACGTCCAGGGGTGCATGGCCTTCGTCGTCATCCAGGCTGACGACGATCTGCCGGATGATCCGCCGCGGACCAAAGACAATCCGCGACACCCGGCCGCCACCGGGGGAGACAAACCGGATGCGGGTATCGCGCTTGTCCTCGAAAAGGGGGGTACCGATGGCCACCGCGTCGCCCTCCTGCACCAACAGTCGGGGTCTAACAAAGGGAATGAACTCAGGAACCATGCCCACCTGCCGCGGAGCCTCCAACTGGCGAACCTGCAGCGTCGGCGCCCCTGCGATGCGAAGCGAAAATCCCTTTTTCAGGTGTGTGGCAGTCATCCGTTAACCTTGTGGCGGCACCATGGGCCGATTGGTAAAATGGGGTGGACACGCCGGCAGAGACGTTCGAGTCGATTGCAAGATCGAATCCGGGCCGACGGTCATTTGGTTTCGATTCCCAACCACGCGGATGATAATAAGCAACACCGGTACCGTCAAGGAGAAGTTGGGGGGCCGTGGCCCGGCAGACCACGGCGTCCGTCTTGGCCGGTCGGTCGGCAAAGTCTCACTTTTGCATGTTTTTCCGCGATCCGCAAGCCAGGAATCATCCTCGACCGGGGACCAAACCCTTGACATATGCTCGATTTCGGCTTAGGAAAAGACCAAACTGCATTTTGGAGCAAATGGGCGTGAACTTCGACCGCAAAACAAGAATGACCCCCCAGCGGCGGGTGATTCTGGAAGAGCTTCGCAGGGCCAACGACCACCCGGGGGCCGATGAGATATACCAGCGGGTCCGCAAGCGACTACCGCGGGTCAGCCTGGGTACCGTGTATCGAAACCTGGATATACTTTGTGAACTGGGCGAAGTCCAGCGCCTGGAGCTTTCAAGCGCTATGAAGCGCTACGACGGCATACCCAAGAAACATTACCATATTCGCTGCATCTGCTGCGAGCGGGTCGACGATGCCCCCATCGCACCCCTGAACGCACTGGAAGATGATCTTTACGGAACCACGGTTTTTGAAATCATCGGCCACAATCTGGAGTTCACCGGGTTGTGCCCCCAGTGTTCCAAACAACGCAGTCAGGGGCAAGCTGCCGGATAGCCGGCCCCAGCACACACCACATCTAAATCATTTCAAATAGTTGTGTTGGTATATCGAAACGCATCACAGACTGAAAAGGGATAGCCATGGAAGCCTGCAAACCGGTTCTCAATACAGGGTTGAGGGGAGTAACCATCGCCAGCACCAAAATCAGCGATGTCAACGGCGCCGAAGGAAAACTGGTCTATCGCGGATACCTCATCAAGGAGCTGGCCGGAAAAACCTCCTTCGAGGAGGTGGCCTATCTGCTGCTGTACGAAAGACTACCCGACCGGAAAGCGTTGGTGGATTTCAAACAACAGCTGGCCGCACAGCGCTCGGTTCCCGAGGCAATCCTCAGCGCCATGAAGACCATGCCCAGGGATGCGCTGCCCATGGATGTGCTCCAGGCCACCGTCCCTATGTTGGCCAGCTATGACCCCGACATCCACCTCCGGGATCTCGCCAGCGCCACCGGCATGGCTGCACGGCTGATCGCCCGTTTTGCCACCATCGTGGCGGCCTGGGATCGCATCCGCAACGGCCGGGAACCCATCGCCCCGGACCCCGGGCTGAGTCACGCGGCCAACTTCCTTTACATGCTCAGTGGCAAGCCACCCGATCGCGAACAGGCCGGCTTTTTCGACGTCTGCCTGGTGCTGCATGCCGAACACGCCTTCAATGCCTCCACTTTTGCGGCACGGGAGGTGGCCTCCACTCAGGCTCACATTTACGCAGCCGTGGCCGCAGGCGTCGGCTCCCTCTCCGGTCCCCTGCATGGCGGCGCCAACACCCGGGTGATGCAGATGCTCCTGGAGATTGGCGCGGTGGAAAAGGTTGACGATTTTGTAGCCGACATCCTCGACAGCGGCGGGGTGATTATGGGGCTGGGACACGCAGTCTACCAGGTCGACGACCCCCGGGCACACATCCTGGCACCCATGTCTCAGACCCTGGGACAGCGTACCGGCGACACCCGCTGGTATGACCTCTCCAAAGCCCTTGAAGTCAAAGGCAAGGCTGCCTTCAAAAAGAAAAAAGGCCGGGACATTTTCGTCAACGTCGATTTTTACAGCGCATCTCTTTACTACTACATGGGCATTGCGGTGGACCTCTTCACGCCCATCTTCGCCATCTCCCGCATCGCCGGGTGGAGCGCCCACATCATCGAAGAGCAATTTGGCGGGGCCGCAGCCAAACCCACCTTGTATCGGCCGGAATCCGACTATGTCGGCGACTATTGCGGACCCGAGGAGTGCGCCTTCGTCCCTTTGGATCAACGATGACCGCGCCTGACGCACCCAAAATCCCAAGGAAACTGGAAACCCCATATGAAAAAGTGGAAATGCACGGTCTGCGGCTACATTCACACCGGTGACGAACCCCCCGAGAAATGCCCGGTGTGCGGGGCACCCAGAAGCCGTTTCATCGATGTCTCGGAACCGGACGCATCCGCATCCGCTAAGCCACCCGCCGGGTCCGAGGAAAAAGAACCGCCCATGCAAGAACAGCCGGCGGCAGCTGCGGCACGGGCGGCGGCACCCGAGGCAAAGCGCCAACCCGATACACCCTTCAGCAGTTCACGCTTGCGCCCGCTGCTTGAGATGATGACCCGTTACCATGGACACCCCATCAGCGTCCACATTCCCAATGG